>NZ_JASCPK010000040.1:0-41693 GCF_029959385.1 Pseudomonas sp. PS01303 | reverse complement strand
GTAGGAGTGAGCATGCTCGCGATAGCGGTAGATCAGATACTGTTGAGTTGAATGATCTACCGCTATCGCGAGCAGGCTCACTCCTACAGGGGATTTTCATCGTTTCTGTAATATTTGGCATCAATTGGTTACATTCATAACCCCTGCGTATCAATCCCTGCGAGTCCGCCATGGCCATCAACTTCGACCTCAACGACCTGCAAGCCTTTCGCGCGGTGGTCGAGCAGGGCAGTTTCCGCAAGGCCGCCGACACCGTGCGGCTGTCGCAACCAGCCCTGAGCCGGCGCATCGAGAAGCTCGAAGACGCCCTCGGCGTAAAACTGTTCGAACGCACCACGCGCAAAGTCAGCCTGACTCAGGCCGGACGCGGGTTTCTGCCCAGCGTCGAGCGTTTGCTGGATGATCTGGATGTTGCGCTGCTCGGCATCAGCGAAGTCGCCTCGACCCGATTGGGTCATGTCACCGTCGCCTGCGTGCCGTCTGCGGCCTACTTCTTCATGCCGCGCGTGGTCGCCCGCTATCACCAGCAATTTCCGCGAATCAAGGTCAAAGTCCTCGACTCCAGCGCCCACGATGTCCTTACCGCCGTGGTCAACGGCGAGGCGGATTTCGGTTTGAGTTTTATGGGCACGCAGGATGCCAAAGTCGATTTCGAACCGCTTGTGCAGGAGTGCTACGTGGTCGCTTGTCGCCGCGATCACCCGCTGGCCGGGCGCAGCAGCGTGACGTGGGACGAGTTTTATCAGCAGGATTACATCTCGCTGGACAAAACCTCGGGCAATCGCTTTTTGCTCGATCAGGCCTTGAGCCGGGTGGTGCCGCAGCGTCAAAGTATCTGCGAGACCCTGCATGTGACGACGATGATCGGTTTGGTGGAGGCCGGGTTGGGCGTGGCGGCGGTGCCGTTGATGGCGATGCCGGGGCCTGACCATCCGATTCTGACGCGGGTGCCGCTGACCGATCCGCAGGTGATGCGCAGTGTCGGCATCATCAAGCGCCGGGATCGTACGTTGACCCCGGCAGCACTGGAACTGGAGCGGCTGGTGGTGGAAATGAAAGTCGTGTCGCCGACCGTCAGCGCTTGACCGAATCCAGCCCGGTCGCTTGCACGTCAGCCTGGGCGGCGGGCGCGGCGAGATAAGCGAGCAAGGCTTTCGCCTCGGCCGGGTGTTCTGCGTTCATCGGAATACCGGCAGCAAAACGCGTCACCGACTGCACCGATTCCGGAATCTTCGCGACAAAACTCACCCCCGGCACCGGCAGCAATTCGCTGACTTGCTGGAAGCCCAGTTGATAGTCGCCAGTGGCAACCACCGAGCCCACCGGGACTTTCGGGATCATCTTCGCCTTCGCTTTCAGTTGATCCTCGATGCCGAGTTTCTTGAACAACTGCTGCTCGATGTACACGCCGCTGGCGCTGTCGGAGTAGGCCACCGACTGTGCGTCGAGCAGGGTTTTCTTAAGAGCGTCGACGTTGCTGATGTCCGGTTTCGCCGCGCCTTCGCGCACCACCAGGCCGATCCGCGAGTCTGCCAGTTCAACGCGGGAAGCCGGGTCGACCTTGCCTTGTTTGATCAAGTCATCGAGGGCATAGCCGACCATGATCACCACGTCGGCGTGTTCACCGCGCGCGAGGCGATTGGGGATCGCTTCCGGTGCCTTGCCCATCGACGGGCCGAGTTGGGTGTCGAGGGTGTTACCGGTGTCGGCAGCGAATTTCGGGCCGAGGATTTTGTAAGCGGCGGTGAAGCCCCCCGACGTCATCACGTTCAGTTGTTCGGCATGTGCCAGAGCGCTGAACGCGAAGAGGGCGAGGGCGGTGAGGTTGAAGAGTTTTTTCATGGTCATTATTCCTTATGCGGCAACCGGTTGCAGACGGCCGCCCGCGCGGCGATAGAGGTACAGCGTCGCGCACAATGCGCACAGCGCGCCGATGCTCATCCAGTAACCCGGCGCGGCTTTGTCGCCGGTGTACTGAATCAGGAAGGTCGACATGGCCGGGGTGAAACCGCCGAAAATTGCGGTCGCCAGGCTATACGCGAGGGAGAAACCGGCCACACGCACTTCGACCGGCATGATCTCGGTCAGCGCCGGAATCATCGCGCCGTTGTACATGCCGTAGATAAACGACAGCCACAACAGCGACAGCAACATGTGGCTGAAGCTTGGCGCCTGCACCAGATACGACAGCGCCGGATAAGTCGTGGCCAGTGCCAGCAGCGACATCGCGATCAGCACCGGACGACGGCCGATGCGATCCGACAACATGCCGCCGATTGGCAGCCAGAAAAAGTTCGAAACGCCGACCAGCAAAGTCACCAGCAGCGCATCCGAGGTACTCAGGTGCAGCACGGTTTTGCCGAACGTCGGCGCATAAACGGTGATCAAGTAAAACGCGGTGGTGGTCAGGGCGACCATCAACATCCCGCCGAGCACCACCACCCAGTTCTGGCCAAGGGTGCGGAACACTTCGCCCATCTTTGGACGGTGTTTGCGCGCGGCAAACTCTTCGGTTTCCGCCAGATTACGACGCAACAGAAAGATGAACGGCACGATCATGCAACCGACGAAAAACGGAATCCGCCAGCCCCAATCGGCAATCACGTCCGGCGCCATCCACGCGTTCAGCGCGAAGCCCAACGCAGCGGCAACGATGATCGCCACTTGCTGACTGGCCGACTGCCACGCGGTGAAAAAGCCCTTGCGGCCCGGCGTAGCGATTTCGGACAAATACACCGAAACCCCGCCCAATTCCGCACCGGCGGAGAAGCCTTGTAACAGACGCCCGATCAGCACCAGCGCCGGCGCAAACAGGCCGATGGTTTCGTATCCGGGCACCAACACAATCAATATCGTGCCGCTGGCCATGATCGACAACGTGACGATCAAACCCTTACGGCGACCGACGTCATCGATGTACGCACCGAGCACGATTGCCCCCAGCGGACGCATCAAAAAGCCTGCGCCGAACACCGCGAAGGTCATCATCAGGGACGCGAATTCACTGCTCGCCGGGAAGAACACCGACGCGATTTGTGTGGCATAGAAGCCGAACAGAAAGAAGTCGAACTGTTCGAGGAAGTTGCCCGAGGTCACCCGGAAAATGGCGCCGGCCCGCGAGCCGCCGTGAGGGATTGTGGCTGTCATAGCAAAGTACTCCACCGCTTTTATGACGTGCGCCACGGAGAGTCTGCGCACGGATGTTATTGGGGCGGATGGTGGCGCAGGTGTAACAATATGTTAATTGCATTGTTGGCATGCATTGATGTGTAAAGCGGATCAATGCACCAGCGAACGCTTTTGTGGGAGCCGAGCTTGCTCGCGAAAGCGGTAGATCAGTTGATGAAGAGGTTGGCCGTGCCGAACGCCTTCGCGAGCAAGCTCGGCTCCTACAGGTTCTGCGGTGTTCACGAAATTCGTAGACACCTGAAAATCTTGTAGGAGCAGAGCTTGCTCGCGAAGGCGGCATGACTGGCGGCTACAATTTCCCGGACAGCCCGAGCAAAAACACGGAATGATTCCCGCGCCCCGCAGTCGGAGTTCAGGTATCACCCATCAATAGAGGTTCACCGATGAACAGCAAAACCCTAATCGCCAGCCTGGCCCTCGTCGCCGGCATTGCCGGGATCAGTCCACTTGTTCAAGCGGCGCAAACCTCAAGCGATCCCTCCGTTCAATCCCCGGTCAGCGACCGCGAATTGAAGGTCAACGACCGCGCCCCGGATATCTATCAACGCAGCGAAAAAGCCATCGACTGGAAAGCCAAAGGCCTGAAAAAACCGGTTGAACAGGCGCAATGGGTGCAGATCAATGATCAGTACGTCATGGTGATGATTACCAACGGGACGATTGTCGAGATGAAACCGGTTCCGCGTTGAGTTGAGATTCAAAAGCCCTGCGCATGCACTCGCGCAGGGCTTTCCCCGCCCAACCGATACTGATTATTGCCACTGCGCTTAGCCTCATACATCGCCAGATCGGCAATGTGCAGCAGCCGATCCATCGCCGTCGCATGATCCGGAAACACCGCCACCCCAAGGCTGGTGCCGATGTGGCGTTGGTCGTTGCCGATGCTGATCGGTGGCGACAGTTCGATGAAAATTTTCTGACAGATGTTGCGGGCTTCGTCCTGCAGGTTGAGGCTCGGTGACAGGCCCTGCAGGATGACCACGAATTCGTCACCGCCAATCCGCGCGACGGTGTCGGTGCTGCGCAAGATGCGTTTCAGGCGGGTGGCGGTGGTGATCAAAACGCGGTCTCCGGCGGCATGGCCGTAGTGGTCGTTGATGTTTTTGAAACCGTTGAGGTCGACGAACACCAGCGCGACGCGGGTTTCAGTTTGTCGCGCCTGATCCAGTGCTTCGGACAGCCGTTGCTCCAGCACCAGACGATTGGGCAAACCGGTCAGCGGATCGAAGTGGGCGAGGTGCTGGAGGTAACTGGCCGAGGCCTTTTCTTCAGTGATGTCGCGCACCACGCCCATCATTTTGATCACCGCATCATGGTCGTTGCGCACTACATTGCCGGTCTCGCGCAGCCAGCGAATCGTGCCGTCGGGCCAGACTACGCGGTATTCCTCGTCATGGTTTTCCCCGGTTTCCAGGCAACGCAACTCACCGTCGCGCACCCGCACGCGGTCATCCGGGTGTACGCAGGAGCAGAAGAGGGCGTAGGACGGGGTGATGTCACCGATCTTGAAACCGAACATGCCGTAGATGGCGTCTGACCAGTAAAGGCGATCGGTATCGACCTCCCAATCCCACGTGCCAATGCGCGCGAAATATTGGCTGCGTTTAAAGCGCTCGGCATCGCCGTCTTGATGAATGTTCTGGCCATCGGCTGCGCGGGTCAGCAGCTCTCGGTAATCGGCGAGTTGCCGACGCAATTCACGTTCGCGCCAGAACAGCACGGCAATCACGGCCAGCAAAATCACGCCAACGGCGAGGCCGATCCAGAGCTGGGTCATTGGGGCGCTGCCGGCATGGCGAATCGATCCGTGAAGTAGTGGCGGTTGGCTATCTTAATTCGTCATCACTCGATTCGGATACAGCGTTGATCTGCGTGTTCGGGTTGCCAACAGCCAGCAATTCTGGGAAAACGGCGGCCTGCTGAACAATAGAGCGAAGGTTATGAATGATGAACTGCAGGTAATCGATCTTCAGGTAGGCGAGGGCAAAGCCGCCGTCAAAGGCGCGCTGATCACCACCCAATACACAGGCTGGCTGGAAGACGGCAGCGAGTTCGATTCTTCCTACAGCCGTGGCAAACCTTTTCAGTGCGTGATCGGCACCGGTCGTGTGATCAAGGGCTGGGATCAAGGGCTGATGGGGATGCAGGTGGGCGGCAAGCGTAAATTGCTGGTGCCGGCGCATTTGGGTTATGGCGAGCGGACGATGGGCAAGATTCCGCCGAATTCGAATCTGGTGTTTGAGATTGAGTTGTTGGAGGTTTTAACGCGGGAGGATTGAGGTGGGTGGCTTAGGTGTTTTTATTTGAGCCGTGAACACAAGGAATGCGCCTCTATCATCCAGCGAAGCGTTGCCCTCACTGGATGATGTTGAGGTTATCCAAAAAGCCTGCGCATTCTAACTTTGCGGACTTCTAGCGGTGGTTGGGTTGAAGTGCCTTTAGGCGATAGCTGATATCAGGCCCATTGCAGTGGCGGAGCCAAGGGAAAGCAGATATCTACTTCTAATTTCGCAGCGGCGGACAGATTGACCAATGCATCCAGCGAGAACTTGTCGATTTTACCGTTGAGTACATCATTGAGGCGTGGCTGAGTGATGCCCAACCGTTTCGCTGCGTCCTTCTGAGGAAGCTCCCAGGCGCGAATGGTCTCGCAAAGCGTACGCATCAGTTTGGCTCGCCGACGCATATCGGCTGCGTGCTGCGGGGTGTCTTCCAGTGCATCCCAAATACTTGAAAAGCATTGATTGTGGTCTGGATGATCCTTCATGGGTTCATAGCCTGTTTCCTTGGTTTCAGACGGCCTGCTTTTTTGTGGCGAGGGAACTTGCTCCCGCTGGGTTGCGTAGCGACCCTAAAACCATTCGATCCGGGTAATTCAGATACACCGCAGATACCGGTTTTGCGACTGTTTCGCAGCCGAGCGGGACGGTGCGACGATTCGACAAGCTCCCTCGCCACAGTTTTCAGTCTCAGTTTCGGGTGGGCGGTTCGAGGTTGTCGAGGGCGCGGTTGACGGCGAGTTCGCCGAGCATGACGACTTGCTGGATGCCGAGCAGGGTGTTGCGGTAGGGCGTTTCGAGCAGGCCGGCGAAGTCGCTGAGCATGATGCTGGCGGAGGCCATGGATTCGCAGGCGTGGGCTAACAGGGATTCGGTTTCCATGTCCGGCGCGACGATGAACATGGTGCTGGGTTTTCGTTCGGACGGGATGTGCGGTTTGAGGTAATGGTCGAGGGCGCGTTCGGCGGCCTCGTGGAGTTTTCTGGAATTGGGGGCAGAGTAGGGCGAGGTTGGATCTGATTCGGGTATGGCATCTGTTTCTGGTGGATTCGGCGTTACTTTGAACATTGCGGAGGTTTCCAAAGTGATGCTGACACCACTTCGCGACTAAACGAGAGGTGGCAGCTATACGCAGGTTAGTCGACCGGAAAACCCACCCAAACCGGCGCACCCGAAGGCGCCCTGCGCACAGCTACCATTGAGTGAGGTATCGAAATACCTACTGTCTGGAACGTTGTACAGATTGAGTGGATTACCGAGCGACTAAACCCGATCACTGAACATTCAGTGACGCGAACCAAGTTACCGGCAGCCCCCAAACCGCACAAGCCGGCGGATTCTGGCGTAGTTGTAGGCAAAGGCGCAAGGCGCTGTAGCCTTGTGGATGATGCCGAAATGATGCTGCGTTTTTCCGGGGCTTTCGCGAGCAAGCTTTGCTCCTACAGTTGATCGGCGACGCGCAAATCCTTGTAGGAGCCGAGCTTGCTCGCGAAGGCGGCCTATCAGTCACCCACGAAACTGAACATAGGCATCCGCCCATTCAGCGAAGGCCGGTAATGCCAGGCCAGTCGCTCCAGATTCACACCGTGATCGAGGATTTCTCTGACAGTCGCACTGGCAATTTCCATCGCCAGTATTTGCCCGGGACACTGATGCCGACCGCTGCCAAAACTGAAACTGCGCCGGTTCGGGCGATCCGGCAAAAACTGGTCAGGGTCTTCGTTCAACGCCGGATCCCGATTGGCCGAGGCCAACAACAGCAGAATCACATCCCCAGCCTCAACGCGCACCCCATCAATCTCGCAGGACTGCGCCACAAACCGTCGCGTGTTCTGCACTGACGGATCAAAACGCTGCACTTCCGCCAACACCGCTTCCATCGACGCCTCACGCAAATCGGGCCGACTTTTTAGCGCCACCAAAGCATTGCCAATCAACCCGGCAGTGGCTTCATAAGTCTGTGAACACAGCCCGATCAAATTGGCGAACAGCGCGTCTTCATCGCCTTCAAATCGCCGCTGAATTTCCGTCAGCAAAGCGCTGTCCGCCTCAGTCAGCAACTCGATGAAATACCCGCGCAACTGCTCAGCCGCCGCATGCGCCGCCGCCAATTGAAGGTCATTGCTCAACGGCGAGAGACAGGCGACGAAATCCGCCGTCAGCGCGCTGATCGCCCGGCCCTGCGCCGGGGTAAAACCAAGCAGCGCCGCGACCACGCAAACAGGCCCGCGAAACATGGCTTTATATAAGCCGTCGGCGTCCACGTTTATCAACCGTGCAGCCACCAAGGCGCGAACCTCGGCTTTATTGATCAGCTCAAGCGCAGGCTCGATTGCCGAACGCGGGCAACGCTGACGCTCGCCATCATTCATCCGCATCAACTGGCCGAACATCTTGCCGGCCATGCCGCCGGCAATCGCTTTCGGCACGGGTTCCTGTGCGGGACGCACGCGGCAATCGGCATGCGCCAACACCGCGCACACCACACGGGCACTGCTGGCGACCCACAATTTCAGTTCCTGATGAAACACCAAGCCTCCTTGAGCACGCAGCGATGCGTAATAAGGATAGGGATCGGTATGAGTCGCAGCGTTGATCGGATCCATGGTTCGCAGCCTTGTCGTCAGGAAAGTGTTGCGAGTATCGTCAGTCCTCAGCGGCGACGATTCGTCCGGGAGCGAAATATGCACGCAGAACATCAAGACATCGGCGTTTCGCAAGTGGCTGCCGCCATCGCGGAACCGGCGCGTACGAAAATGCTCTGCTCGCTGATGGATGGACACGCCCGCACCCCTACGGAGCTGGCGGCCATCGCCGAGGTCAGCGCCTCCACGGCCAGTGCGCACCTGGCCAAACTCAGGGATCTCGCGCTGGTGCGTCTGCATGTGCAGGGCCGTCATCGTTATTACAGCCTCGCCGATCAGCGCGTCGCCCAGGCGTTGGAAGCCTTGATGGTGATTGGCCAGAGCGCCGCGCCGACGTTCAAGCCGCACACGCCGGATCGTCTGCAATTCGCCCGGACGTGCTATGACCATATGGCGGGGACGCTGGCGGTGTTGCTGCATGACCGATTTATCGAGGCCGGATGGCTGGTGGAGACCGACGAGCAGGCGTATCGCTTGAGTGACAGTGGCGCGGCGCTGTTTGAAGGTCTGGGTATCGAGGTTCAGGATTTGAGCACGTTGCGCCGCAAGTTTGCTTGTCCTTGTCTGGACTGGAGCATGCGTCGGCCGCATCTGGGTGGCTCGTTAGGGGCGGCGTTGTTGCAAGCGGCGTTGAGGCGTAAGTGGGTGACGCAGGATCTAAACAGTCGGGCGTTGGCGTTGACGGCCGTAGGGCGCAGGGAATTCGGGGCTCGGTTTGGTGTTGAGGTGGCGATTGATAAAGGCCAGATCAAAAGATCGCAGCCTTCGGCAGCTCCTACAGAGCGTGTGTACACCCGATGAACCCCGATCCCGAATCTACGTAGGAGCTGCGGAACGCTGCGATCTTTTCATCTTCGCTCCAAGCCGACGAGGGGTCGTGCCCAACCTTGTGCGCAAGCTCGCGACGCTATACTGTATATCCAAACAGTAAAGAGCCCGCGCCATGCAAATCATCGACAAGCTGAGCATTCTCGCCGACGCCGCCAAGTACGACGCGTCATGCGCGAGCAGTGGTGCGCCCAAACGCAGCTCCGAGGGCAAGAGTGGTCTCGGCTCGACCGATGGCATGGGCATTTGCCACAGCTATACGCCGGACGGGCGCTGCGTGTCGTTGTTGAAGATTTTGCTGACCAATTTTTGCCTTTACGATTGCCAATACTGCGTCAATCGCCGTTCCAGTGACGTCCCCCGCGCACGTTTCACGCCGGAAGAAGTGGTGGCGCTGACCATGGATTTCTACCGGCGCAATTGTGTCAGCGGCTTGTTCCTCAGCTCCGGAATCATCCGCTCGGCGGACTACACCATGGAGCAACTGGTGCGCGTCGCGAAGCTGCTGCGCGAAGAACATGAATTTCGCGGTTACATCCACCTTAAAACCATCCCCGAAGCTGATCCTGCGCTGATCGAAGAAGCGGGGCGTTACGCCGATCGTTTGAGCGTCAATATCGAACTGCCCACCGACGCCAGCCTGCAGACGTTGGCGCCGGAGAAGGATATCGGCTCGATCAAGCTGGCCATGAACACCATCTACACCGGTGTGCAAACCGTCCTCAATGAACCCCGTTCAGCGAAGTTCGCACCCGCCGGGCAAAGCACGCAAATGATCGTCGGCGCCGATGACACCGACGACAGCACAATTTTGCACAGTGCGCAGTCGCTGTACGGCAACTACCGCTTGCGGCGGGTTTATTATTCGGCATTCAGCCCGATCCCCGACAGCCCGAAAAGCGTGCCCCTCGCCGCGCCGCCATTGATGCGTGAACACCGTCTGTACCAAGCTGATTTCCTCCTGCGCAGCTACGGTTACAGCGCTGACGAACTGCTCAAGGGACCGGGCAATCTGGCCTTGGACATCGATCCGAAACTGGCGTGGGCACTGCAGAATCGTGAAGTGTTCCCGCTGGATCTGAACCGTGCCGAAGCGTCTCTGATCTCACGCATCCCTGGCATCGGCCTGCGCACCACCGAACGCCTGGTCGAGCTGCGTCGTCAGCGCCGAATCCGCTACGAAGACGTCGCGCGCATGCGCTGCGTGCTGGCCAAGGCCAAGCCGTTCATCATCACCAGCGATTACCACCCACAGCAGGCCGAAGTCACCAGCCATTTGCTCTATCAGCAATTGCGCGACCGGCCGATGCCGCAACAAATGGGGTTGTGGGGATGATCAATCTTGATTGCGACGATCTGTTCGAGACGTGGCGTCAGCAAGCGCGTTGGCTGCTGAGCCATGAAATCGATCCAAGTCTGGTGAGTTGGGCGTCGGAAGGGGTGGGAGACCTGTTCGCCAGTGATGATCCAGTTCCAGAGGGTCAGGGGCCGTTTATGGCGCGGATTCCGCGTGCATTGCTCGATACGCTGGAACAAGCGGCGCAATACCGCGGCGATCAACGCTGGAGTCTTTTATATGAAGTGCTGTGGCGGGTCAGCCATGGCGATCGCACGGCCATGCTCGCCGGAGACAAGCTTGGCAGCGAGCTACAGCGGCGTATAAAACAGGTGCGCCGCGAAGCCCATCACCTGCATGCGTTTGTGCGCTTCATCGAACGCTCGTCAGCCAGCGCTGGCCCGCAATATGTGGCATGGCACGAACCGGCGCACGACATCCTGCACAGTGCCAGCGAACATTTCATCGGGCGCATGGGCCGCCATCGCTGGCTGATCGCGACGCCGCGTGACGGGGTTTATTACGATGGCGAGCAACTGATTCACCAGCGTCAATGCCCCGTGGAATGGCAGCAACTGGCGCAGAACGTCGATGATCCGCATGGTGATCTGTGGTTGACGTATTACAGCCACATCTTCAATCCGGCGCGGTTGAATCCCAAGGTCATGCAGGGACATTTGCCGGTGCGGTTCTGGAAGAATCTGCCGGAGGGCGAGTTGATTCCTGGACTGATTACGCAGGCGCGGATGGGGAAGCAGCAGAACGGGCAGGCGAGTGGGATCGCCAGTCGTGCCGGAAAAAGGATTGCCTTGAAATAGAAGATCAAAAGATCGTCCGATCGCGGCCCGAGCCTTCGGCAGCTCCTACAGGAGATCTATGTAGGAGCTGCCGAAGGCTGCGATCTTTTGATCTTTATCACCACAAAAAAAGCCCCCCACCAATCACTCGGTGGAGGGCGTTCATACATCCAGAGCCGTCAAATCAAACCTTAACGATCCAACCCGCTGGCGCTTCGATGTCGCCGGTCTGTACACCGGTCAGCTCTTTATAAAGCTTCTGGGTCACAGGGCCGACTTCTGTCTCGCTGTGGAACACATGCAGATGATCGTTGTAGCTGATGCCACCGATCGGCGTGATCACTGCCGCAGTACCGCAAGCGCCGGCTTCTTTGAAGTCCGACAGCTTGTCGATCAGCACATCGCCTTCAACGACTTCCAGGCCCAGACGCGATTTCGCCAGTTCAATCAGCGACAGGCGGGTGATGCCTGGCAGAACCGACGGCGAGTTCGGGGTGATGAACTTGTTGTCGTGGGTGATCCCGAAGAAGTTGGCCGAACCGACTTCTTCGATCTTGGTGTGGGTCATCGGATCCAGGTAGATCGCGTCAGCGAAGTTGGCTTTCTTGGCTTTCGAGCCCGGCATCAGGCTGGCCGCGTAGTTGCCGCCGACTTTGGCTGCGCCGGTGCCTTGGGGGGCGGCGCGGTCGTAGCTGGAGATCTGGAAGTTGTGCGGGGTCAGGCCGCCCTTGAAGTAGGCGCCGACCGGGATGCAGAAGATCGAGAAAATGAACTCGGGGGCAGTGCGCACGCCGATGTTGTCACCCACGCCGATCACGAACGGGCGCAGGTACAGCGCGCCGCCGGTGCCATAAGGCGGAATGAAGCGCTCGTTGGCACGAACCACTTCCTTACAGGCTTCGATGAACTGCTCGGTATCAACGGTCGGCATCAGCAGACGCGCGCAGCTGCGTTGCATACGCAGGGCGTTCTGATCCGGGCGGAAAAGGTTGATCGAGCCGTCCTTGCAACGATAGGCCTTCATGCCTTCGAAGCACTGCTGGCCATAGTGAAGGGCAGTCGAGCCTTCGCTGATGTGCAGCACGTTGTCTTCGGTCAGGGTGCCTTTGTCCCACTCGCCATCGCGAAAGTACGACAGATAGCGCTTGTCGGTCTTGATGTAGTCAAAACCCAGCTTGTCCCAATTGATGCTTTCGTTACCCATGACACCCTCTATCACTGAACAACCGTCGAAACGGTTCAAGGCTTCTGACGTTTTTTGGATGGGCACAACAATACTTCATTCTTGAGCGGTTTCGCAGCCCGGACTATCGGATGACAGACAGATAAATCGCGTTGCTCTCAAGAATTCGCGAGCAAGCCCGCTCCCACATTTGAAATGCATTCCCCCTGTGGGAGCGGGCTTGCTCGCGAAGAGGCCATCACAGCCCCCGTAAATTAAAGGTGCAACGCATGCCCCAAAGCACGCAACGCCGCTTCCTGCACCGCTTCACCCAAGGTCGGATGCGCATGGATGGTGCCGCCGATGTCTTCCAGCCGCGCGCCCATTTCCAGGCTTTGCGCAAACGCTGTCGACAACTCGGACACGCCAACGCCCACCGCCTGCCAGCCGACAATCAGATGATTGTCCCGACGAGCGACCACGCGCACGAAGCCGCTTTTCGACTCCAGTGTCATCGCTCGGCCATTCGCCGCGAACGGGAAACTCGCAACAATGCAGTCCAGCCCCGCAGCTTTAGCCTCGTCCGGCGTCTTGCCGACCACCACCAATTCCGGATCGGTAAAGCACACCGCAGCAATCGCCGTCGGGCTGAATTCGCGGGTTTTGCCGCTGATCAACTCGGCAACCATCTCGCCCTGCGCCATGGCGCGGTGAGCGAGCATCGGTTCGCCGCTCAAATCACCGATGGCGTAGACGTTGCGCATGCTGGTCTGGCAGCGGCTGTCGATCTTGATCGTCGAGCCGTTCATGTCCAGATTCAGCGCTTCCAGATTCCAGCCCTGTGTATTCGGCTTGCGACCGACTGCTACCAGCACCTGATCAGTTTCCAGGTTCAGGGTTTCGCCCTCGGGATCGCGCACCTGCAACGTGCCGTCGAAACCCAGCACGCTGTGTTTCAGGTACAGCTTCACACCCAGTTGCTTCAACGCCTCGTGCACCGGCTGCGTCAGTTCGGCGTCGTAGGCTGGCAGGATACGATCCTGCGCCTCGACCACGCTCACGTCAGCACCGAGCTTGCGATAAGCGATGCCTAACTCCAGGCCGATGTAACCACCGCCGACCACTACCAGACGTTTCGGCACGGATGTCGGCGCCAGCGCTTCGGTGGAGGAAATGATCGGCCCGCCAATCGGCAGGATCGGCAGATTGACGCTGGTCGAACCGGTGGCCAGCACCAAGTGCTCGCACTGAATACGCGTGTCGCCGACTTCAACAGTCTTGCCGTCGATGACTTTGGCCCAGCCATTGATCACTTGAACCTTATTCTTCTTCAGCAACGCCGCAACGCCAGTGGTCAGGCGATCAACGATGCCGTCCTTCCACTCGACACTTTTGGTGATGTCGAGCGTCGGCGCGGCAACGCTGATGCCCAGCGCCGAATGCTGACTGTGATGCCGGGTCTGGTGAAACTGCTCAGCCACATGAATCAACGCTTTCGACGGGATGCAGCCGATGTTCAGGCAGGTGCCGCCCAGCGATTGGCCTTCGACCAGAATCGTCGCAATGCCCAGTTGCCCGGCGCGAATCGCGGTTACATAACCGCCAGGACCGCCACCGATGATCAGCAGCGTGGTGTTCAGAGATTGCATGCGAGCCTTACTCCACAAACAAAGTGGCAGGTTGTTCGATCAGGCCACGAATGGCCTGGATGAAGAGTGCCGCGTCCATGCCGTCGACCACGCGGTGATCGAACGAGCTGGAGAGGTTCATCATCTTGCGGATCACCACCTGGCCTTTGACGACCATTGGCCGTTCGACGATTTTGTTGACGCCGACGATGGCCACTTCCGGCAGATTCAACACCGGCGTGCTGACGATACCGCCCAGCGCACCGAGGCTGGTGAGGGTGATGGTTGAACCGGATAGCTCATCGCGACTGGCCTTGCCATTGCGCGCGGCATTGGCCAAACGCGAGATTTCCGTGGCGCTGTCCCACAGGCTGCGCGTTTCGGCGTGACGCACCACCGGCACCATCAGGCCGACATCGCTTTGCGTGGCGACGCCAACATGCACGGCGCCGAGGCGGGTGATGACCTGAGCTTCGTCGTCGTAACGGGCATTCATCTGCGGGAAGTCGCGCAGGGCGACGACCAAGGCGCGGACGAGGAACGGCAGCAAGGTCAACTTGCCACGGCTGGCACCGTGTTTTTCATTCAGGTGCGCACGCAGTTCTTCAATCGCGGTGACGTCGATTTCTTCGACATAACTGAAGTGTGCGGCACGTTGAGTGGCGTCCTGCATGCGCTGGGCGATCTTGCGGCGCATGCCGATCACTTGAATCTGTTCTTCGTCGTCGCGTTGGGCGTAAGCGGCAGCCACCGGCGCCGAAGCGTTCGACTGACCTTGCGCCAGATAGCTTTCCAGATCTTCGTGCAACACCCGACCGGCCGGGCCGGAACCGCGCACCAGACGCAATTGAATGCCCAGATCCAGCGCATGTTTGCGCACGGCCGGGGAGGCGAGCGGGCGTTCGTCTGCTTCGCGAGCAACCATTGGGCCTTGGCAAACCGCAACCGGACGCGGGGCGGCTGGAGAGGGCTTGCTCTCAACAACGGCCTCAACTTTCGGCGCAACGGGTGTTTCTTTAACGGCAGCAGGCGCGGCGGATTCTTTCATATTGCCGGCACCTTCAACCTCAATGCTGATCAGCACACTGCCAACCGCCATCACTTCACCTGGCTGACCACCAAGCGCAATCACCTTGCCATGTACCGGCGACGGAATATCGACCATTGCCTTGTCGGTCATCACGTCCGCCAGCACCTGATCTTCAACGACCAGATCGCCAACCTTGACGTGCCACTGCGACAGTTCTACTTCTGCGATGCCTTCGCCGATGTCCGGCATCTTGATAACGTGCGTGCCCATTCAGACCTCCATAACCCGTTTCAACGCCGCACCCACTCGGGACGGCCCTGGGAAATACGCCCACTCCTGCGCGTGCGGGTAGGGGGTGTCCCAACCGGTGACGCGTTCGATCGGCGCTTCCAGGTGATGGAAGCAATGCTCTTGCACCAGCGACACCAGTTCGGCGCCGAAACCGCAGGTGCGCGTGGCTTCGTGAACCACCACGCAACGGCCGGTTTTCTTCACCGACTTGACGATGGTTTCCAGATCCAGCGGCCACAGGCTGCGCAGGTCGATGACTTCGGCATCGACGCCGCTTTCTTCGGCAGCGACTTGCGAGACATACACGGTGGTGCCGTAGGTCAGCACGGTCACGTCCTTGCCCGGACGAGTGATGGCGGCAACGTCCAGCGGCACGGTGTAGTAACCGTCCGGAACCTGCGCTTGCGGGTGTTTCGACCACGGCGTTACCGGACGGTCGTGATGGCCGTCGAACGGGCCGTTGTACAGGCGTTTCGGCTCGAGGAAGATCACCGGGTCATCGTTTTCGATGGAGGCGATCAGCAAGCCTTTGGCGTCGTAAGGGTTGGATGGCATCACGGTGCGCAAACCGCAGACCTGAGTGAACATCGCCTCGATGCTCTGGCTGTGCGTCTGGCCGCCGTAGATGCCGCCGCCGCAGGGCATGCGCAGGGTCATCGGTGCGGTGAACTCGCCAGCCGAGCGATAACGCAGGCGCGCCGCTTCGGAAATAATCTGGTCGGACGCCGGGTAGACGTAGTCAGCGAACTGAATCTCGGCAACCGGACGCAGACCGTAAGCGCCCATGCCCACGGCAACGCCGACGATACCGCTTTCAGAAATCGGCGCATCGAACACACGCGACGCGCCGTACTTGGTTTGCAGGCCTTCGGTGCAACGGAACACGCCGCCGAAATAGCCGACGTCCTGACCGAACACCACCACGTTGTCATCACGCTCAAGCATCACATCCATGGCCGAGCGCAGGGCCTGGATCATGGTCATGGTGGTCGTGGTCATGGCGGTTTCCAGCTGAATATTGTTGTTGTGATCGTTCATGTCAGATCCCCAACTGCTGACGCTGGCGCTTCAAGTGCTCCGGCATCTCTTTGTAGACGTCTTCGAACATGGTCGCGGCGCTTGGAATCTGGCCGCCGGCGAGGGTGCCGTACTGTTCGGCCTGTTTCTGCGCGGCAATCACTTCGGCTTCGAGCTCGGCGCTGACGGCAGCGTGCTCTTCGTCCGACCAGTGGCCGACCTTGATCAGGTGCTGTTTGAGGCGGGCAATCGGGTCGCCGAGCGGGAAGTGGCTCCAGTCATCGGCCGGGCGGTATTTCGACGGATCGTCGGAGGTCGAGTGCGGGCCGGCGCGGTAGGTGACCCATTCGATCATGGTCGGGCCGAGGTTGCGGCGGGCGCGTTCGGCAGCCCAGGCAGAGGCCGCGTAAACCGCGTAGAAGTCGTTGCCATCGACGCGCAGAGAAGCGATGCCGCAACCGACGCCGCGTCCGGCGAAAGTAGTGGCTTCACCACCGGCGATCGCCTGGAAGGTCGAGATCGCCCATTGGTTATTCACTACGTTGAGGATCACCGGCGCGCGATAAACGTGAGCGAAGGTGAGGGCGGTGTGGAAATCCGATTCGGCGGTGGCGCCGTCACCGATCCACGCCGAGGCGATTTTGGTGTCGCCCTTGATCGCGGAAGCCATGCCCCAGCCGACCGCTTGAATGAACTGGGTCGCGAGGTTGCCGGAAATGGTAAAGAAACCAGCCTCTTTAACCGAATACATGATCGGCAACTGGCGGCCCTTGAGCGGGTCGCGCTCGTTGGACAGCAGTTGGCAGATCAGGTCGACCAGTGGCACTTCGCGGGCCATCAGAATGCTTTGCTGACGGTAGGTCGGAAAGCACATGTCGTCGATGTTCAGGGCCAACGCCTGAGCACTGCCAATAGCTTCTTCGCCAAGGCTTTGCATGTAGAACGACATTTTTTTCTGACGCTGGGCGACGACCATGCGGTTGTCGTAGATGCGCGTCTTGAGCATGGCGCGCATGCCTTTACGCAGGATCTCGACCGGCACGTTTTCAGCCCAAGGGCCGAGGGCGTTGCCTTGATCGTCGAGCACGCGAATCAGCCCACGCGCCAGGTCGGCGGTGTCGGCAGGTTCGACGTCGATGGAAGGTTTGCGCACCGTACCGGCATCGGTCAGATGCAGGTAGGAAAAATCGGTTTTGCAGCCTGGACGGCCCGAGGGTTCAGGGACGTGCAGACGCAGCGGTTCATACGCTTGGGTCATGGCTTCTACGCTCGATCTTGTGAATTTCTTGTAGTGAGCTGGCAGTCATCCTTCGGTAGAAGAAATCTTGTCCTACAACAATCATAGGCCGGGCCAAGAAGAATATTTATCTCTGTTTCGTTGCGCTGGAGACGATTTGCAGATAGAAATTCTGCATAAACATAAAAAACAGGTGGTTTTGTCTCATGCGCAAACTGGATCGTACCGACATCGGCATTCTCAACAGCCTTCAAGAGAACGCGCGCATCACCAACGCCGACCTTGCACGCTCGGTGAATCTGTCGCCGACCCCGTGCTTCAATCGGGTCAAAGCGATGGAAGAATTAGGCCTGATTCGCGAGCAGGTGACGCTGCTGGACGCCGACCTGCTGGGGCTGCACGTGAACGTGTTTATTCACGTCAGCCTGGAGAAACAGGTGGAGTTGGCGTTGCAGCATTTCGAAGAAGCGATTTCTGATCGCCCCGAGGTGATGGAGTGCTATTTGATGGCCGGCGACCCGGATTATCTGATCCGGGTGCTGGTGCCGACGATTCAGTCGTTGGAGCGCTTCATGATGGACTTTCTGACCAAAGTGCCGGGGGTGGCGAATATCCGCTCGAGTTTTGCGTTGAAGCAGGTGCGGTATAAAACCGCGCTGCCGCTGCCGGCGAATGGGTTGACGTTGGGGGCGTGATCCCCAAATCAACCCGGATCGAATAAGAGCATCAAGGGGGCGTTATGTAAAAAGTGCGCGTGACGATTGTGGGTTCGAGTGCGTTTTCCTGGAATATGGTTATGCTGTTTTTGCCATATTGAAAAGCTTTTCCAGAACGACCTTTCCAGTTGCCATTATCGTCGACCTTGGCAATGACTATCGGAATGTCTCCTTCAAATTCATCTATATAAACCGCTCTTGCCCCCGGCTGTCCCGTTCCGGCGAATTCAGGGTCAAGCTGATGAGCCGTCGAGCCTTCTTCCGGGTATTCAATAGTGAATGGTATTTGTGGTTCGACATTAAACACCACGGTCGCTTTGCTGGTTGTTCCGTCCTCATAAGTCTGAAGCGCGATCCATTTTTTTTCTCCAGCCGATAGGCCTTTAACGTCGATCATCCAATTGTGCGATGTATCAACAGTAGCGTTGCCTATCGGGTGCGAGTCTTCAGTCAGGAGTATGTGAGCCCCTACGGTGCCAGTGCCGTAGGTTGAAAAAATTGATCCCGTTGTTTCACCGTCATGAGGATGGAAGAAGGTCACCGGCAATTTCTCGACAACATTGACCTTAATGGTTGCGCTGGACTTCAACCCGTCATGCGTGATTTGTGTCGCGGTTATGTATTTTTCGCCTGGCGTGAGCTTCTTGTCTGGAATCACATCCCAATACGCGTCACCTACTGGATTTAAGCGGTCGACCACTCCCTCTCCGATGACCTCATTTCCATCCGAAAGCGTAATTTTTGCGCAGCCCTCACCATTCCCGGCGAATCCCACTCCTGGCGAAACACTGGAATCTGGATACGGAGCATAAATAGAAACCTTAATATGCCCTCTGATAACGCTAAAAGTTACCGACGTGGTTTGGATTGAACCCTCCAACTCCTGCATTACTTTGACCGTTTTTTCACCGAGTGAAGTTGCATCGTAGGTAAATAGCCAGTGTCCATAGATGTCGCTTTGACCTTGAGCTATGGATTCGCCATTTTCCGTGGCGATCAGTGTTGCATTGGCCAAAGCTTCAATTTTGAACTCGTGGCCAGAAAATACTTCCTCACCCTCTACAGGCTGCTTGATGTGCAACGAGCGGTCAGCATTACAGGTGATGTTCACAATGGCTGATGAAACCTCGCCATTAATAGAGCGTTGCTGTACGGCTATTCGGTGGTTCCCGTCAGGCAGAGGGCCGATCGAGAGGGTGAAATAACCCCAGTCCGCCGTCGCGCTGGCAACGCTTTTACCGTTGATAAACGCTTCGATGATTGCCTCCGGATCGCCTTCGCCATTCACCAGAACATGAGAAAGCACCGAGTCGTTTTCGAGAGGTGAACTGATTTTGACTTCCCTAGTTGTGACGTAGAGGGTAACGGCGTGGCGGGTGACATTTCCAAGCAGGTCGGTCTGGGTTGCAACAATGTTTTTTGCGCCATTGCCAAGCAATGGGAAATCAATGTGCCAGGAGCTTTCTTCTGTCACGACAGTGCGACCAATCTCAACGGTGTTTGCCGTCAGGACAACAGTCGCTCCGGTTGTGCCTTTTCCCTGAAACAGGATGTCGTGGTGGACAGTTGCGTGATTTTTGGGAAAAAGTATCGTCACTTCGTCAGCTACTGCGCTCATGAGAAAACTCCTTTTCACTCGATCGGTCGGGAGTGTTGACTCTGCGCAGTGGGCGCTTTGGCGTCTACTGTCAGAAATTACAGGTTCACAGGTGAAAACCAACCGTCTGTCGGTCAGTGCTGTCGATCAGAGTTTGTTGATCGGAATCTTCAGATAAACCACACCATTGTCCTCAGCCGCCGGAAAATTCCCCGCCCGCACGTTCACCTGAATCGCCGGCAACAACAGCGTCGGCATGCCCAGCCCGGCATCACGCTGCGTGCGCATCTCGACAAACGCCGCCTCATCCACCCCGTCATGCACATGAATGTTGCTTTTGCGCTGCTCGCCCACCGTGGTCTGGCACTGCGACTCGCGACCTTCAGGCGGGTAGTCGTGGCAGACGTAAAGCTTCACGCTTGCCGGGAAGGCCAGCAGTTTGTGGATCGAGTTGAACAGTTGATTGGCGTTGCCGCCGGGGAAGTCGCAGCGCGCCGTGCCGACGTCAGGCATGAACAAGGTGTCGCCGACCAGAATCTGCTCGCCATCAATCAGGTAAGCCATGTCCGCCGGTGTGTGGCCGGGAACATGCAGCGCCGTAGCTTTGAGATTGCCGATGCTGAATGACTCGTTCGGCGCGAACAGGTGATCGAACTGAGAACCGTCGACGCAGAACTCCGGCTCCAGATTGAACAGCGCCTTGAACACGTTCTGCACTTTACTGATCGACTCGCCGATGGCGATCTTGCCGCCCAGTTCGCGGCGCAGATACGGCGCGGCGGACAGGTGATCGGCGTGGGCGTGGGTTTCCAGCAGCCACTGCACTTGCAAGTTGTGTTGGCGGACGAAGGCGATGATTTTGTCGGCTTGTGCGGTGCAGGTGCGGCCGGCAGCGCCGTCGTAGTCGAGCACCGGATCGACGATTGCGCATTGCCCGCCGTCGGCTTCGTAGACCACGTAACTGTAGGTCGAGGAGGCGGGGTCGAGGAAAGCTTCAATCAGCGCGGGCATGGACACAAACCTGTACGAGTGGGCGAAAAGTCATTCGGGGTTGCAACACTTTATGTAAAAACATAATGTTCGCAGCTTAAGTGACGTTGAAGGCATCGTGCAAATGCAATCCAGTCTGACCGAATGTGAAGTCGCCCAATTACGCGCCTCGGCCACCAAGGCCTGTGCGTTGCTCAAGGCGTTGGCCAATGAAGATCGGTTGTTGATCCTCTGTCAATTGACCCAGGGCGAACGCAACGTTGGCGAGCTGGAAACCATGACCGGCGTACGCCAGCCAACGCTGTCCCAGCAATTGGGCATTTTGCGCGACGAAGGCATGGTCGCCACTCGCCGCGAAGGTAAATACATTTTTTATGGGCTCGCCAGCCCGGAAGTGATTCAGGTGATGAAGACCCTGTCGGGGCTTTATTGCGGGGCCGTCCTAAAAAGCTGGGAACACCCATAAATGCCACCCATCGCACCAATCCCCTGTAGGAGTGAGCCTGCTCGCGATAGCGGTGTATCAGTCGATAAACATGTTGGCTGACCCACCGCGATCGCGAGCAGGCTCACTCCTACAATGAATCTGTGTGATGGCTGACGAAATCCTTGCGTGCAGCAAAAGGAACAAGCAATGAACGATCAACACTGGGGCCCATCCATCAGTGCAGACATCGTGGTTATCGGCGGCGGCACGGCGGGCATCGGCTTCGTCGCCAGCCTGCTCAAGCGTGATCCTGACCTGAAAATCACCGTGATCGAGCCGAGTTCGCAGCACTATTACCAGCCGGCGTGGACGCTGGTCGGCGGCGGTGCTTACGACGCAAAAGACACCGCCAGACCCATGGCCAAGGTAATGCCGCGTCAGGTCGACTGGCTGCAAGCCGCCGTCACCGGCATCGATCCCGACAAGCGCCAACTCACCCTCAATGATCAACGCACGGTCAGCTATCAAAACCTGATCGTCTGCCCCGGCCTGCGCCTGGCCTGGGAGAAAATCGAAGGCTTGCAGGAAAGCCTCGGTCAGCACGGCGTCACTTCCAATTACAGCTACCAGCACGCGCAATACACCTGGGATCAGGTGCAAAAACTGCGCGGCGGCAAAGCGCTGTTCACGCAACCGGCGATGCCGATCAAATGCGCCGGCGCGCCGCAAAAGGCGCTGTATCTGTCCTGCGATCACTGGCTTAAAAGCGGCGTGCTGAACAACATCAATGTCGAATTCAATCTCGCCGGCGCCGCGTTGTTCGGGGTGGCGACGTTCGTGCCGCCGCTGATGAAGTACATCGAAAAATACAACGCGCAACTGGCGTTCAACTCCAATCTGGTCAAGGTCGACGGCCCGGCGAAAACCGCATGGTTCGAGATCAAGGACGCTGACGGCAACGTCACTCGCGAGGCGAAAACCTTCGATCTGCTGCACGTTGTGCCACCGCAGGTCTCGCCGGATTTCATCGCGCAAAGTCTTTTGGCCGACGCCGCCGGCTGGTGCGAAGTCAATCAGCACAGCCTGCAACATCCGCGTTATCCCGAAGTGTTTGCGCTCGGCGATATCTGCGGCACCAGCAACGCGAAAACCGCTGCAGCAGTGCGCAAGCAAGTCGTGGTTGTTGCGCAAAATCTGCTGGCTCAGCGCAAGCAACAACCGCTGCCGTTGAAGTACGACGGCTACGGTTCGTGCCCGCTGACGGTGGAGAAGGGCAAGGTGATCCTCGCCGAGTTTGGCTATGCCGGTAAGTTGCTGCCGACGTTTCCTCTTGATCCGACCGTGGCGCGTCGCTCTGCGTGGTTGCTCAAGGCGACGTTGCTGCCGTGGTTCTACTGGAACGGCATGCTCAAGGGCCGCGAATGGCTGACTAGTCTGTCCAAGGTCGACTGAGAAAACCCTATGTTGCTGGCAAGTCTGTTTGGCGTGGTGATGGGGTTGGTGCTCGGCTTGACCGGTGCGGGCGGCGGCATTCTGGCGGTGCCGGCGCTGGTGCTCGGGCTTGGCTGGACGATGACGCAAGCGGCGCCGGTCGCGTTATTTGCGGTGGGTAGTGCGGCGGCGGTTGGTGCTATCGATGGTTTGCGCCATGGGCTGGTGCGTTATCGCGCGGCACTGTTGATTGCCGCGCTCGGTGCGGTGTTTTCGCCGCTGGGGATCTACTTCGCGCATCAATTGCCGGAGAAGATTTTGATGATCCTCTTCAGTCTGCTGATGGTCATGGTCGCTTGGCGCATGCTGAGGCGCGAGCGTCAGGAAGAAGGGCCGAGCGATCACGGGCATGGCAGTTGGGGTCAGAAGAATTGCATGCTCGATGAAGAAACCGGGCGCTTCGACTGGACCGCCAAATGCACCGCAACCCTTGCGGCGTTGGGCGCGGTTACGGGCGTAGTGTCCGGGTTGCTTGGCGTTGGCGGCGGGTTTTTGATTGTGCCGGCGTTCAAGCAACTGACTGACGTGCAGATGCGCGGGATTGTCGCGACGTCGTTGATGGTGATCAGCCTGATTTCGGCGATTGGGGTGATCGGATCGTTTCACGCCGGGGTGCGGATTGACGGGCAGGGCGCGGCGTTTATCGTCGCCAGCATTGTCGGCATGATCATCGGCCGCAAGCTGTGCGCGCGAGTGCCGGCGCGGGCGTTGCAGGTGGGGTTTGCCAGTGTGTGTCTGGTGGTGGCGGGATATATGTTGTTGCGTGCTTGAGTATTTGAAGATCAAAAGATCGCAGCCTCGTTTCACTCGACAGCTCCTACATGGAATGCGATTTCTGTAGGAGCTGCCGAAGGCTGCGATCTTTCGAGTTGTTACAACACCAAGTGCGGTAGCCACAGGGAAATGGCGGGAATGTAGGTGACCAGCATCAACACCAGAAACAGCACCGCGTAGAACGGCAGCAACGCTTTTACCGTGCTTTCGATACTGACCTTGCCCACCGCCGACCCGACAAACAGCACCGCACCTACCGGCGGTGTTATCAATCCGATCCCCAGGTTCACCAGCATGATCATGCCGAACTGCACCGGATCTACGCCAATGCCGAGAATCACCGGCATCAGAATCGGTGTGAGGATCAGAATCAGCGGGGCCATGTCCATCACGGTGCCGAGCAACAGCAGCATGACGTTGATGCACATCAGGATCACGTAGCGGTTGTCTGACAGGGTCAGGAACATCGTGGTGATCTTCGCCGGGATCTGCATCAGGGTCATGATGTAGCCGAAGCTCGCCGCGAAACCGATCAGGATCATCACGATCGAAATCGTCCGCACTGTGCGGTGCATCAGCTTCGGCAACTCACTCCATTTGTAGTCGCGGTAGATGAACATGGTCACGAAAAATGACCAGAGCACAGCGATGGCCGCTGATTCGGTTGCGGTGAAAATCCCGGATAGAATCCCGCCGAGAATGATCACCATCGCCATCAGGCCCCACAGCGCTTCGCCGCAGATTTTCAGCGCCTGGCGCAGCGGGATGACTTCGCCTTTCGGGTAGTTGCGTTTACGCGCGAAAATCAGGCACAGCACCATCAGGCACGCGCTCATCAACAGGCCCGGCACCACGCCGGCCATGAACAGCGAAGCGATGGACACCGTGCCGCCGGCCGCCAACGAATAGAGCACCGAATTGTGGCTCGGGGGTGTCAGCAACGCTTGCACCGAACCGCTGACCGTCACCGCCGTGGAGAAATCGCGCGGATAGCCTTTGCGCTCCATTTCCGGAATCAGTACCGAGCCCACCGACGCGGTGTCCGCCACTGACGAGCCGGAGATCGCGCCGAAGAATGTCGAGGCCATGATGTTGACCAGCGACAGACCGCCACGGACGAACCCCACCAGCACCCCGGCGAACGCCACCAGCCTGCGCGACATGCCGCCCTCGGCCATGATCGCCCCGGCGAGCACGAAGAACGGAATCGCCAGCAGGGAAAATTTGTTTACGCCGCCAGCGACCTGAATCATCAGCGCCTGAAACGGAATGTCGATCCACCACGCGCCGATCAACGCCGACAGCCCGAGGGCGTAAGCGACCGGCATGCCGATCAGGATCAAGGCGATAAAACTGCCCAGCAGAATCAATGCGTCCATCAGGCAGCCCCTTCGTTTTCTTCAACCAGGTCAAAGCGCACCACGCGGCGATTGCTCTGGTCGCCGAGAAAGAGTTTTTCCAGCACAAAAATCAGCGTCAACGCGCCGCCGACCGGGATCGGCATGTAGGTAATGCCCACCCGCAGAGTGGGCAGGGCGCTCATGAACTGGTTCCAGGTCGACAGGCAGAGTTTGCTGCCCCAGATGGTCATGAACAGGCAAATGGTCGCCATCAATACCTGCGAGACAATGCTCATGGTTCTGCGCATGTCGGGCGCCAGGCGATCGGTAATCATCGCGACGGCCATGTGTGCGCCGGCGCGATAACTGGCGGCGGCGCCGATGAAGGTGAAGACCATCATCAGCAGAATGGCGGTGGGTTCCGGCCAGCTGGAGCCAGTGCCGAGGACGTAACGGGCGAAGACGCCCCAAGGGATGATCAGGGAAATGGTCAGCACCGACAGACCGGCGACCCAGATGCAGGTCATGTAGATCCGGTCGTTGATGCGCAGCAGCAAATTCTTCATCGGGTTCCACCGTAACCGGGCAGCCGCTGACCTTCGGCGAGGTCAGCGTTGCCGGGCCTTTCGTTGAGGGCTGGGAGGGTTACTGCACGGCTTCGATGCGCTTGATCAGATCGACGTAAGGTGCGCCGTACTTCTCGCGTATCGATGCGGTGGCCTCATAGAACGGTTTCTTGTCGACGGTGATGAACTCGACGCCGGCCGCTTTGAGTTTTTCTTCGCTGCTGGCCGACTTGGCATCCCACAAAGTGCGCTCTTGTGCTTGGGCGGCTTTCGCGGCTTTTTTCACCAGGGTCTGCTGATCGGGGGTGAGTTTTTCCCAAGTGATTTTCGACATCACGATGGGCTCTGGCAGGATCAGGTGTCCGGTCAGGCTGTAGAACTTCGCGTTCTGGTAGTGATTATGTTCGAGCAGGGTTGGCGGGTTGTTTTCCGCGCCGTCGATCACTCCGGTCTGCAGGGCGCTGAAGATTTCGCCGGTGTCCATGGCGATGCCGTTGCCGCCCATTGCGTTGATGGTTTCGATGAACATCGGGTTGCCTTGCACGCGGATCTTCATGCCTTTGAGATCTTCGAGTGTGCGCACCGGTTTCTTGGTGTAGATATTCCGTGTGCCGCCGTCCATCCAGGCGAGGGCTACGAGGTTGAATTCCGACTGGGTGATCTTGTCGAGGATTTCATCGCCGATTTCGCCGTCGATGACTTTACGCATGTGCGCTTGGTCGCGAAACACGAAAGGCATGTTGAACACGTTCACGTCAGGCACCACCGGGCCGACGATGCCGAGGCTGACACGCGCCATTTGAATCGCGCCGACTTGCGCCTGTTCGACCACTTCTTTTTCCGAGCCCAGCACGCCGCCGGCAAACATCTTGAAAGTCAGTTTGCCGTCGCTGTCGGCGACCAGTGTTTTGCCCAGTTGCTCTTCAGCCACCACCGTCGGATAGCCGGCCGGATGGATGTCGGCGAATTTGATTTCCAGTGCCTGAACGGCGCTGCTGAGGGTGAACGCGAAAGGGAGTGCAGCGACGAGCAACGTGCGTTTGAAGTCCATGAGGGGTGTCTCCAGTCTTGTTATTTTTGTGTTCAAGGCACAGCGGTGCAGCAGAGGCGGGTTACAGCAAATCGTTGAACAGTGGTTCCGGCAGGCCTTTGACGCCGGGGTTCAGGGCGAACACGCCGCCGGCCAGAGATTGCGGATCGTGGTCGTCACCGGGGCGGATCGAGGCGACGAACAAGGTGTCCATCTGGCTGCCGCCGAACGCACACATGGTTGGTTTCTTCACCGGTACAGGCAGTGAGTAATCGAGGCGCCCGTCGGGTGTGAAGCGATGCACGAGACCGGCGTCGTTGGCGCAGATCCAGTAGCAGCCATCGGCGTCCACTGCCGCGCCGTCGGGGCGCCCGCAGTGGTTGTTCATGTCGACGAAGACACGGCGATTCGATGGCGTGCCGCTGTCGGTGTCGTAGTCGAAAGCCCAGATCAACTGCACATTCGGGTGTGAGTCGGACAAGTACAGAGTTTTACCGTCGGGACTGAAGCCGAGGCCATTGGGGACGACGAAGCCATCAAGTTGCGCTTCGATCGTCCCGGTTGCGCCGGCACCGTAGCGATAGAGCCGTCCTTCGGGCGCATTCAGGCCCATGTTCAACACCATGCTGCCCGCCCAGAAGCGCCCCTGACGGTCGCAGCGACCATCGTTGAGGCGCATGTCCGGGCGTGCGTGTTCAACGCTGGCGAGCCGCTCGGCGTCGAGGCTGCCGTCGGTGTGCGGATGCAGATGAAAGAAGCCGCTCTCCATGCCGGCGATCCAGCCGCCACGCTGGTGCCGGGCGATGCAGGCGAGCATTTCCGGGGCTTTCCAGGCATGCACCTGGCCGGTATCGGCGCTCCAGCGTTGCAGCGCGCCGTTGGGGATATCGACCCAGTACAGCGCATTTTCCTGCGCCACCCAGACCGGGCTTTCGCCCACGGCGTTGCGGGCGTCGACGATCAATTCGGCTTGCATACTCATTCCCTTGGTTTTTATTGGGGGGGATCAAGTGAGTCGGTCAGTCGCCGAAGGGGCCCGCCGCGACGAAGGCGCCACCCTGATAAATCCGCGCCGGGTCATCGGCGGCCGGCATCGGTTGCGCCTCGACTTTCTCGCGGAATACTTCGGAGCTGTCCCGGGCTTCGAAACCGAGGTGGCTGGCGAATCGGTTGTCCCACCAGACGTCTTTGTTATCGGACATGCCGTAGACCACGGTGTGACCGACATTGGCCGTGTACAGCGAGTGCTCGAGCAGTTGCGTGAGGTCGTCGAAGCTCAGCCAGGTGTGCATCATTCGACGGTTTTGCGGCTCGGGGAACGAGGAGCCGATGCGGATGCTGACGGTCTCGATGCCATAGCGGTCGAAGTAGAAACTGGCCATGTCTTCGCCGTAGGACTTGGACAAACCGTAGTAGCCATCAGGGCGGCGCGCAGAGCTGGCGTCGAGTTGCTCGTCCTGTTTATAGAAACCGATGACGTGATTGGAACTGGCGAAAATCACTCGTTTAACGCCATGCCGGCGCGCCGCTTCGTAAATGTGAAAGACCCCGCAAATGTTGGCGCCGAGGATTTCCTCAAACGGCCGCTCCACGGACACACCGCCGAAATGCAGGATCGCGTCGACGCCTTTGACCAGTTGGTGCACGGCCTGTTTGTCGGCGAGATCGCAGAGCACGATTTCTTCGCGATCATCGACAGCGGGCGTGAGCGCGGCGATGTCGGACAGTCGCAGCACGTTGGCGTAGGGGCGCAAGCGTTCGCGCAGGACTTTGCCCAGGCCACCGGCAGCACCAGTCAGCAGCAGCCGGTTGAACGGGGCGCGGGAAGGGGTGGTAGGCGTCATGGCATTCCCTTACAAATTGTTATTGGTTTGTTGTAGGTTGTCGTATGACTGCGCTGGAGTATCGGTAGGGTTTCCGGATCTTGTCAACGCGACTTTTGTTGTAAATGACGGATGGGCCAATTGGGTTTCGTTCAGCACAATTCCCTCCTTGCAATGCAGTTCCCCTGTGGGAGCGAGCCTGCTCGCGAAAGCGGTGTGTCAATCAACATCAATGTTGGATCTGCCGCAGCCATCGCTGGCTTGCCAGCGATGGGGCCGGTGCCGCAACTTTTGCATCGACTCACAGGACGCCTTCGCGAGCAGGCTCGCTCCTACAGGGGATTTGCGGTGGCTCGGGAATTACAACAACGAAATCGGATAACTGATAAACACCCGGTTCTCATCGAACTCATTGGTGCTGAAGTCCCTGCGAATGGTCGCGTTGCGCCATCTCACGTTGAGGTTTTTCAGCGGGCCGCTCTGTACGGTGTAGGCCAGTTCCGACTCGCGGCCCCATTCCTTGCCGTCAGTGATCAAGCCGGTGTGGACGTTATCGCCGCTGATATAGCGGTTCATCATGGTCAGGCCGGGGATGCCCAGAACGACAAAGTTGTAGTCATGGCGCAACTGCCACGAGCGCTCCTTGGCATTGTCGTAACTGGCGTTGTAACTGTCGTTGGCCAGGGTGCCGCCGCTGGTGCCGTTGACCCGCATCCACGCATCGTCGCCGCCGAGTTTCTGCAGGCCGACATAAAAGGTGCTGCCGCCGTATCTGGCCGAGAGCATGGCGAACGCGGTCTTGTTGTCGAGTTCGCCCGCCTGGGCGCTGCCGTCTTCCTTGCCCGTGAAGAAGCCGAGGTTGGCGCCGAGCGTCCAGTCGCCCATGGGCTGGCTGTGGCTGAGGTTGAAGTACTGCTGCTGGTAGATGTCGCTGAGTTCGGCGTACCACACGCCGACCAGGGTTCGCTTGTCATTGAAGCTGTATTCGCCACCGCCGAAGTTGAAACGATCGGAGGTGAAAGCGCCCCGGCCGTTCATCGACATGTCTTCCATGCTTGCGTCGTTGCGTGGGCTGTTGCCGCGGAACTGGCCGCCGTAGACCGTCAGGCCGTTGATCTCGGTGGACGTGATCTGCCCGCCACGAAACGTTTGCGGCAGGGAGCGGCCATCGTCGGAGCGCAGGATCGGCAGGACCGGCATCCATTCACCGACCTTCAATTCGGTCTTCGACACCTTGGCTTTCATCGCCACGCCGAGCCGGCCAAAGTTGTCCGCCGGACGCCCGTCATCGTGGATCGGCAACAGCTGCGTGCCGCCGGTGCCTTTGCCGCCATCAAGCTTCTGAGAGTACAACCCGAGCACGTCGAGGCCGAAACCGACGGTGCCTTGGGTGAAACCGGATTTGGCGTCGAGGATGAAGCTTTGCGTCCACTCTTCAGCCTTGCCTTGTGGGTTGGCCGGGTTGACGAAATTGCGGTTGAAGTAGGCGTTACGCAGGTTCAGCGTGGCTTTGCTGTCTTCCAGAAAGCCTTCAGCGTCGGCGCTCATGGGCATGGCGAAGGCGAGGCTGCTGCAACCTATCAGGCTCAGAGTAGATCGCGGGCGACGGGCAAAAAAACGCGAAGGGCGGGCGGAATTGCGGACGAGTGTGCTCACTGTGACGCTCCCTGTTTCATTGTTGTTTTTATTATTTGTCATACGTCGTCGTACAACATGGTTGCGGATATTTCCTATGTTTTGCGGGAATGTCAACAGCAAGTTATACGATGACTCCCGGCCATCACCCCGACCCCTTGTGGGAGCGAGCCTGCTCGCGAATTCGGACATTCATCCAACCCAGTTGTCGATTGACACAAAGCCTTCGCGAGCAGGCTCGCTCCCACAGGGGGAAAAGTGTTTTAACCGTGAATTTGCGGCAAACTTAATCACCTTCCACACAAGGCTTTTCAATGGATCAATACGCCCCGCGCCACTGGCAGCCGCACGAGAAGCCCAGTCTGCCCGGTTCCCCTTCGACGCCGCTGCACTCCAACCCCAAGCGCCTGGCCTATGCGCTGGTCGGTTTGCTGGTGGCGCTGACCGGTGGTTTGGGCAACTCGCTGGTGGTCGCCAACCTGCCTTATCTGCAAGGCGCGCTCGGTGCGACCACGGCGGAAATGGCCTGGCTGCCGGCCGCGTATGTAATGACCAACGTGTCGATGAACCTGTTGCTGGTGAAGTTTCGCCAGCAGTTCGGTTTGCGTGCGTTCACCGAAGTATTCCTCGTGTTGTATGCGCTGGTGACCTTCGGCCACTTGTTCGTCAACGACCTCAATTCCGCAGTCGCGGTGCGGGCGGCGCACGGCATGGTCGGCGCCGCGCTGAGCTCTCTGGGCCTGTATTACATGGTGCAGGCGTTCCCGGCGAAGTGGCGAATGAAGGCGCTGGTGCTCGGCCTCGGCACGTCGCAGTTAGCCTTGCCGCTGGCGCGATTATTCTCCGAAGACTTGCTGCAAATCGCCGAATGGCGCGGCTTGTACCTGTTCGAATTGGGCATGGCGTTGCTGTCGCTGGGCTGCGTATTGATGCTCAAGTTGCCGCCCGGCGACCGCTTCAAAACTTTCGAAAAACTCGACTTCCTGACCTTCGCCATTCTCGCCAGTGGCGTGGCATTGCTGTGCGCGGTGCTGTCGTTGGGGCGGATCGACTGGTGGCTGGAGGCCGACTGGATCGGCGTCGCCCTCGCGTCGTCGATTGCGCTGATCATCACCGGTCTGGCCATCGAACATAATCGCAGCAACCCGATGCTGATGACCCGTTGGCTCGGCAGCGGGACGATGATTCGTCTCGCGCTGGCGGTGACCCTAATTCGTATGGTCACCTCCGAGCAGTCCACCGGTGCGGTGGGTTTCATGCAGAACCTGAACATGGGCTATGAGCAGTTGCACAGCCTGTACGTGGTAATGCTGATTGGCAGCGTCGCGGGGTTGTTGACCAGCGCACTGACGATCGACCCCAAACACCTGCTGATGCCGTTGATCATCTCGCTGGGTCTGATGGCCACCGGAGCGGTGATGGACAGTTCTTCCAACAACCTGACCCGCCCGGAAAACCTCTATTTCAGCCAGTTCCTGTTGGCCTTCGGCAGCACGTTTTTCCTCGGCCCGACCATGGTGCTCGGCACGCGCAACGTGTTGACCAATCCGCGCAACCTGGTGAGTTTTTCCGTGCTGTTCGGGATCTGTAATAACCTCGGCGGTTTAATCGGCGCGGCGCTTCTGGGCACCTTTCAGATCGTCCGGGAAAAATTTCATTCCAGTCACATCGTTGAGCACCTGACGCTGTCTGACCCTTTGGTGGCCGCGCGCGTGCAGAGTGGCGGCTCGGCGTATGGCTCGCTATTGGCCGACCCGAGCCTGCGCAACCTTGCGGGTATTCGTAGCCTGGCCAACGCCGCGACCCGAGAGGCCAACGTGCTGGCCTACAACGACGTGTTCATGCTGATCGCCGTGATCGCGGTGCTGACCATGATCTGGCTGTCCATTCGTGCGCTGTGGCTGATGAGCACCACCAAAGCCGTCGCCCCTGCGCCATCCACACCTTCGAGCGGTGCCATTTCTTCATGACCGAACCGACCACCACAACCACTAACGCCATTGCCGCCACGCCCGAAGGCGTGGCGCCGCCGTCATCGCCAAATACTGAGCCACGTTCGTTGCGGGTGCGGATCATCTCTTCAATGGGCTTTGCCGCGATCGCCATCGTCGGCGTGTTGATCGTGCTGTATGCCTGGCAATTGCCGCCGTTCAGCAGCGCGGTCGAGACCACCGAAAATGCTTTGATTCGCGGGCAGGTGACGATCATCGGCCCGCAACTCGCCGGTTATGTCTATGAAGTGCCGGTGCAGGATTTTCAGTATGTGAAGGCCGGTGATTTGCTGGTGCGTCTGGATGATCGCATCTATCAGCAGCGTCTCGATCAATCGCTGGCGCAACTGGCGGTGCAGAAAGCCGCGTTGGCCAACGTCGTGCAGCAACGCAATAGCGCCGAGGCGACGATCAAGTTGCGCCAAGCCGTGCAGGCCGACAGCGAAGCGCAGTTGCGCAAAAGCGAGGCGGATTTGCGGCGTAACAAGGAACTGGTGAGCGACGGCTCAGTGTCGAAACGTGAGATGGACGTGGCGCTCGCAGCCAATGCGCAAAGCATTGCCGCGGTGGCGCAGGCCAAGGCCAATGTCGAAATCGCTCGTCAGGATTTGCAGACGGTGATCGTCAATCGTGGTTCGCTGGAGGCGTCGGTGGCCAGCGCGGAAGCGGCGGTGCAACTGGCGCGGATCGATTTGTCGAACACGCGCATTGTCGCGCCGCGTGACGGGCAGCTGGGGCAGATTGGCGTGCGTCTCGGCGCTTACGTCAACTCCGGGGCGCAGTTGATGGCGTTGGTGCCGAACCAGAAATGGGTGATCGCCAACATGAAGGAAACCCAGATGGACAACGTGCGGGTCGGGCAACCGGTGCGTTTCACCGTCGATGCGCTGAACCACCGTAAATTCACCGGGCATGTGCAGCATATTTCGCCGGGCACGGGGTCTGAATTCGCCTTGCTGCAAGCGGACAATGCGACGGGTAATTTTGTGAAGATTGCCCAGCGGGTGCCGGTGCGGATCACGATTGATCCGGATCAGCAGGAAGAGGAGCGGCTAAGGCCGGGGATGTCGGTGGTGGTTAGCATCGATACCGCCGCCGGCAACACCCAGCCCCATTGACACAACCCTTGTAGGAGCTGAGCTTGCTCGCGAAAGCGGTGGTCCAGACAATTGAGATGGCGACTGTGATGACGCCTTCGCGAGCAAGCTCGGCTCCTACAGGGATCGTGTTCAGGCAGTGATCATCGGGGGCAGGGTGCCGAGTAGCGAGACGGCGGCTACGGCGCCAATGCCGAGCAGCCATTCAAGCATCACACTGCGTTTGAGCGTGCCGATCCGCTGTTCGCAATCTTCCATACGCAAGCGGTTGAACAACGCCAAACCGAGCATGCCCAGCACAATCATCGCCTTGATCAACAGAATCAGCGCAAACCCGCTGAACAACGGCGTCGGCCACCACTGGCCGGTCAGCACACGGACGTTGATCAATCCGGTGATCAGCAACCCCGCCACCACCCAATAACCAACCCCGCTGAAACGCTGCAAAACACCACGAAGCTCATTCGGCTGACGCAGGATCATCACCAGCAGCAACAACCCACCCAGCCACGCGGCCACGCAGGTCAGATGAACGATCTGATTGAGAATCAGCAGCTGCCCGCTCAAGCCATCAAGCATCGCGCCGTGTCCGACCGGTGCCAGCGTCGCCAGCAGCAAGCCACTCAAACCCAGGCGCAACGGCATGCTTGAACGCCACGGAGTAAACAGCAGTGCCAGCAGCACCGCGTTGATCAGCAGGTGCCAGCGCCACACTTGACCAAAAAACGTATTGCCCAACACCAGCGCAATCGTGTCTGGATCAAACGCCGCCGCAGCCGAACCGGCCATGCTCGCGGTAATCAGCAACGCCCAGGCAATCCCGCTGACCAGCGCAACCGCGGCCAGCCAACGGGCGAGTCGCGTCAGGTGCCGATCCAGTTCCAGCGCTTCACCCTTGAGCAGCAACGGCCTGAATAGCCAGGCGCCGAACAGCATCAACACCACGGTGAAATGCACAAAGCGGCACAACACCAGCGCTTCGCTCATGAATTACTGGCCAACCTTGAACTGATAGGCGCCTTCGCTTTTGTGCGTGTCGACCGACACTGCGTGCCATTCGACTTTGTATTCACCGGCGGTCAGCGGCGCAGCCGGGGTGATGATCAGGGTTTTCTTGTCGCCTTCGGTGGTCAGCGGTTTGACCGCGACCGGTGCGCCGTCCTTGGTCACGGTGACTTTGGTGAACGTGGCTTCGACACCTTCGGAAAAGGTCAGGCGCAGATCAGCCGGGGCGGCGACGGTGCTGTCAGCGGCCGGGGTCTGGCTTTTCAAATGGGCGTGGGCAAATACCGAAGACGCAGCGAACAGCGAGGCGAGCAGGGCAGTGGTGGTCAGGACATTCTTGAACAGCATCGCGGATACCTCTGAGGCAGAATCGAAGAACGGCCAGTTTACTCAACCGCGTCCGGGCGCGTCTGTACGAAGTTTCGTTTTCATCTGTCGCCCGCGTGCCTGAGCGGATGCTAGTCTTCAACAACGCTGTTGTCAGGGAGCCCACATGGGCAATCACAAGATCGAAATTCGCCGCAATAACGTCGAGAAAATCCTGCTGGCGGCGGAAAAAGTCTTCGCCGAAAAAGGTTTCGGCAGCACCGCGATGGCGGACATCGCCGCCGAAGTGCAACTGCCGCGTTCCAATCTGCATTATTACTTCAGCACCAAGAGCGAGCTGTACAGCGCGGTGCTGTTTGATCTGCTGGAAGTGTGGAAGCAGGACGCGCTGTGCTTCGAGATGTTCGACGATCCGCGCGTGGTGCTCAGCAGTTATATTCGCGCGAAGATGAACCACTCGCGCAGCCGGCCCTACGGCTCGAAGGTCTGGGCCAATGAAATCATCCACGGCGCGCCGACGCTGGGCGAGGCGCTGGATGTCAGCCTGTATGACTGGGCGAAGATGAAAGAAGCGAAGATTCGGCAGTGGGTCGAGGACAAGCGGATTTTGCCGGTGGAGCCTTCGAGTTTGCTGTACATGATCTGGGCGTCGACGCAGCACTATGCCGACTTTGATCATCAGGTGAATATTTTGAATGATCACCAGCCGTTGTCGGACATGCAGTTCGAGCGGGCGGTGCAGACGGTGACGAGTGTGATCTTGCGCGGGATCGGGTTGGAGCCTTGAGTTTTGTGGCGACCGGGCTGGCCTCTTCGCGAGCAGGCTCGCTCCCACAGGGAAATGCATGATCGTCCCCACGCTCTGCGTGGGAATGCCTCTAGGGACGCTCCGCGTTCCAATGGGACGCAGAGCGTCCCGGGCTGTGTTCCCACGCAGAGCGTGGGAACGATCAGTCAAACTGCAACGTGGTAGGGATTGCGCGGATCATGATTCCAGTCCAGAAACGGCTTGCCTGAATCCATCGGCACCATCTCGATACAGTCCGCCACCGGACAAGTGATCTGGCACAAATTGCAGCCCACACACTCATCATCAATCACTTCATATTTATGCGTCCCGTCCGCCTGGCGCAAACTGCCAATCGCCTGATGTGAAGTGTCCTCGCAGGCAATGTGGCAACGCCCGCAACCAATGCACGCTTCCTGGTCAATCCTGGCGATCACCTGATAGTTGATATCGAGGTATTTCCAATCCGTGGTATTGCCCACCGCGCGCCCGGAAAACTCGGAAATGCTGGCGTAGCCCTGACTATCCATCCACCGCGACAAGCCGTCCTTCATCTCCTCGACGATGCGGAAACCATGCAGCATCGCCGCCGTGCACACTTGCACCGCGCCGCTGCCCAGCGCCATGAATTCTGCGGCATCGCGCCAACTGCCGATGCCGCCAATCCCGCAGATCGGCAAGCCCTGCGTCTCAGGATCACGGGCAATTTCCGCGACCATGTTCAGCGCGATCGGCTTCACCGCCGAACCGCAATAACCGCCGTGGGTGCTTTTGCTGCCGACGGTGGGCAGGGCGACCATGTGCTCCAGATCGACGCTGGTGATCGAGTTGATCGTATTGATCAACGACACCGCATCGGCGCCACCGCGATGGGCGGCGCGAGCGGCGACGCGGATGTCGGTGATGTTCGGCGTCAGTTTGACGATCACCGGCAGCGAGCAATAAGTCTTGCACCAGCGCGTCACCTGCTCGACGTACTCCGGCACCTGACCGACCGCTGCGCCCATACCGCGCTCTGGCATGCCGTGCGGGCAACCGAAATTCAGTTCGATGCCGTCAGCACCCGTGGCTTCGACCAGCGGCAGAATGTGTTTCCACGACTCTTCAACGCACGGCACCATCAGCGAAACGATGATTGCGCGATCCGGCCAGTCCTTCTTCACCTGAGTGATTTCGCGCAGGTTGATTTCCAGCGAACGATCGGTGATCAGCTCGATGTTATTGATGCCGAGCACTTCGCGGTTGTTGCCGTAATGCGCCGAGTAACGCGACGAAACGTTGACCGCCGCCGGATCCTCGCCAAGGGTTTTCCAGACCACGCCGCCCCAGCCTGCTTCAAACGCGCGCACCACGTTGTAGGCTTTGTCGGTCGGTGGCGCGGAGGCCAGCCAAAAGGGGTTTGGCGCTTTGATGCCGGCGAAGACTATCGAGAGATCGGCCATTTACGCAGCCTCCACGTTGAGCATCAGTTGAGCGTTGATCGCCTCGGCGGCGAGTTTGCCGTGCTGCACGGCTTGCACGGTGAGGTCTTGATCGAGGCTGGTGCAGTCGCCGCCGGCATACACGCCGGGAATGCTGGTGCGCAGGTTTTCATCGACCTGAATGCGTTCACCCTGGCGCTTGAGTTCACGGGCGAGCGGGTCGGCGAGGGCGCTGCTGTCGAAGGACTGGCCGATGGCTTTGAAGATTGCGTCGGCGGCCAGTTCGAAGGTTTCACCGGTGGTTTGCAGGCGTCCTTCGACCAGATCGGTGCGAGCGAAACGCATGCCGCGCACGTTGCCTTGATCGTCGAGCAGCACTTCTTCCGGTTGTGCCCAGGTCAGCAGACGCACCTGATTGGCCTTGGCGATGTCTTGTTCGTGCCCGGTGGCGCCCATGTCCGCCGCGCCACGGCGATACACCAGATTGACATCGCGAGCGCCGAGGCGAGCCATTTGCACGGCCATGTCGATCGCGGTATTACCGGCGCCGAGGACGATGCAGCGTTCGGCCAGTGGCAGTTGCGTGAGGTCATCGGCCTGACGCAGTTCGCGGATGTAATCGGTGGCGGCGAGCAGGCCCGGCGCATCTTCGTGGGCCAGGCCGAGCTGCTTGCTGGCGTTGAGACCGAGGCCGAGGAACACCGCGTCGAACTGATGATGCAGCTCGCTGAGGGTTAGATTCTCACCGAGTTTCTGCCCGTGACGGATTTCGATGCCGCCGATTTGCAGGAGGAAATCCAGCTCCTTTTGCGCGTAATCGTCGACCAGTTTGTACTTGGCGATCCCGTACTCGTTGAGCCCGCCAGCCTTCTCCCGCGCTTCGAAAATCACCACGTCATGACCGTGCATGGCGCTGCGATGCGCGCAGGACAAACCGGCCGGCCCGGCACCCACCACGGCGATGCGTTTACCGGTGACTGCCGCGCGCTGGAATGGGTGTTCAGTGAAGTGTGCGTTGTCGACGGCGTAGCGTTGCAACAGGCCGATGAGCACCGGCGCGCATTCGTGGGCGTTGTTGCGCACGCAGGCTTGCTGGCAGAGGATTTCAGTCGGGCAAACGCGTGCACAACTGCCGCCGAGGATGTTTGCCGAGAGAATTTTCTGCGCGGCACCGGGCACGTTGTCTTGATGGATATTGCGGATGAACGAGGGGATGTCGATCTCGCTCGGGCACGCATTCACGCACGGCGCGTCGTAGCAATACAGGCAGCGCGAGGCTTCCAGATGCGCCTGCCGAGCGTTGAGCGGCGGCGCCAGATCAGTGAAATGCCCGGCGAGGGCGGCCGCGCTTTCGTGCGGGTGGGGGAGATGGTTCAGGGTCTCGATCACGGTTGTGTGCCTCACGGTTATTGAGGTTCTCTGCCTCTGATGGGCAGATCGTTCCCACGCTCTGCGTGGGAATGCCTCTTGGGACGCTCCGCGTCCAGTGACGCGGAGCGTCACGGGCTTCATTCCCACGCAGAGCGTGGGAACGATCATCTAAGGCCGAAGGCCGGGATGTCAGCGTTTAACGGCTGTCGGCTTGTGCATCTCAGCCCGCTTACTCAGCAAATCAAACACCGCCGGATACGCCGGCCGTTCGATGTACCGCCCGGCGCCGCGCTCGGCGCGCAGGTCGCCATCGGCCCAGACCAAACGACCCTGGCTGACGGTATGGCTCGGCACGCCGCGCACGGTCTTGCCTTCGAAGATGTTGAAGTCCACCTGCTGATGGTGGGTCTTGGCAGAAATGGTGCGCGTGCCTTGCGGATCCCACAGCACCAGGTCGGCATCGGCGCCGACGCGAATCGCACCTTTGCGCGGATAGAGATTGAAGATTTTCGCGGTGTTGGTTGAGGTGAGGGCGACGAAATCCTGCATCGATAAACGACCGGAATTAACGCCCTCATCCCAAAGCACCGCCATCCGATCTTCGATACCCGCCGTGCCGTTAGGGATTTTGCTGAAGTCATCACGACCCGCCGCTTTTTGCTCGGCGCAGAAGCAGCAATGATCCGTCGCAGTGGTGTGCAGATTACCGTTCTGCAGCCCGTGCCACAGTGCCTCTTGATGACCGCGCGGACGGAACGGCGGGCTCATCACGTAACCCGCAGCAGTCTGCCAGTCCGGGTGTTGGTAGACGCTATCGTCGAGCAGCAAATGTCCGGCCAGCACTTCGCCGTAAACCGGCTGACCCTTGCTGCGCGCATAGGTGATTTCGTCGAGGGCTTCCTTGGTCGAGACGTGCACCAGATACAACGGCGTGCCAATGGTTTCAGCGATACGAATCGCCCGGCTCGCCGCTTCCCCTTCAACCTGCGAAGGCCGCGACAGCGGATGCGCCTCCGGCCCGGTGATGCCTTGGGCCATCAACTTGCGTTGCAGGTGATAGACCAGCTCGCCGTTTTCCGCGTGCACGGTTGGTACCGCACCGAGCTCCAGACAACGCTCGAAACTCGCCACCAGTGTGTCGTCGGCGGCCATGATCGCGTTCTTGTAGGCCATGAAATGCTTGAAGCTGTTGATGCCGTGATGGCTGACCAGTTCGGCCATTTCCTCGCGCACCTGCTCGCTCCACCAAGTGATCGCGACGTGGAAGCCATAGTCGGAGGCGGACTTCTCCGCCCAGCCGCGCCACTGATGAAACGCTTCCATCAATGATTGCTGCGGATTGGGAATGACGAAGTCGATGATCGACGTGGTGCCACCGGCCAGACCGGCCGCCGTGCCGCTGTAGAAATCCTCGCTGGCCACGGTGCCCATAAACGGCAGTTGCATGTGCGTGTGCGGATCGATGCCGCCGGGCATCAGGTATTGGCCGCTGCCGTCGAGCACTTCGGCGCCGGCGGGAATATCCAGGTTTTCACCGATGGCTTTGATCACGCCGTCGGCGCAATAGACGTCGGCGCGATAACTTTCATCATGGGTAACAACGGTGGCGCCACGGATCAACAGAGACATTCCGAGTTCCTCGCAGGCATGACCGACTTGTGCCGGTTCTAAATGTTTTATTGATGTACAGCAGTGCAGGGTGTATTCCTGTCAGCGCTGTCAGGAATAGAAACTAGTCGTGAATTTGCAATAGAGCAAGAATATTTTTTATAAGCTTATGCATGTTTTAACTCTATGAAAAATAACGATAAAAAGTGTAAATCACCAAAATGGTGAGGCGGCTCACCATTTTGACGCACTTGACAGGATGGAAATATGAGCAAGATTTCCTATGTGAAATCAGCCGCTTGAAGTTGAGCTGCGGTTGCACGTTCACAATGAAAATAAATGCAGTGCACCAGTTTGAGTCCTGTCTGTTCGGACAACTTGCCAAGTGTTTAGCCTGAGCACCCAGACAGGTTTCCGCGAACTCATCAGGTGAATAATTAAAACTGATAAATATCAGAAAGTTGCAATACGTTTGAAGCACGGCCCTAGCGCCAAGCGGTTCACCCGGCACGTTTATTGATGCCGCCGCTGACACCATGGCCGGTGCACGAAAGTTGTCAGTTCCTCCGGCCATCGTCCGGCTCGCGCCTTGTGTGCAAGCCGCCTGATGAGCAAAAAAATAATCAGAAGAACAGTGGAGCGGCCATGCAACAGAACAGATCGCAAGTGACCGAGCGCGACGGCTTGTTCGAACTCGAAGCCGGCAGCGACGTCCTCGACAGTCCCCGTTACAACCACGATATGGCACCGACCAAGGTGCGCGAACGAACCTGGAACAAATGGCACATCACCGCGCTGTGGGTCGGCATGTCGATCTGCGTGCCGACCTACACCCTCGGCGGCGTGCTGACGGCGTACTTCGGCTTGAGTGTGGGCGAAGCGCTGCTGGCGATTCTGTTCGCCAATATCATCGTGTTGATTCCGCTGACGCTGAACGCCTTTCCCGGCACCAAATACGGCATTCCGTTTCCCGTGTTACTGCGCTCGTCGTTCGGCATTCTCGGCTCCAACGTGCCGTGCCTGATTCGCGCGCTGGTGGCGTGCGGCTGGTTCGGCATTCAGACGATGTTTGGCGGTTTGGCGATTCACCTGTTTCTCGGCTCGATTTTCGACGGCTGGAAATCCCTTGGCGGGACGGGGGAGGTGATCGGCTTCATGGTGTTCTGGGCGCTGAACCTGTGGGTGGTGATTCGCGGCGCCGAGTCGATCAAGTGGCTGGAAACCTTGTCCGCGCCGTTGCTGGTGGCGGTCGGCATCGGCTTGCTGGTATGGGCGATGCCCAATGTGTCGATGACCGAACTGCTGGCGATCCCGCCGAAGCGTCCGGAAGGCGCCAGCGTGGTGAGTTACTTCGCCGCCGGGCTGACGGCAATGGTGGGTTTCTGGGCGACGTTGTCGTTGAACATTCCGGACTTCAGTCGTTACGCCAAGAGCCAGAAAGATCAAATCCTCGGGCAGATTTTCGGCCTGCCACTGACCATGTTTTTGTTCGCCTCGCTGGGCGTGATCATGACCGCGGCGTCGGTGAAACTGGTCGGCGTGACGGTGTCTGATCCGGTGACTTTGATCGGCCATATCCAGAGTCCCGTGTGGGTCGCGGTGGCCATGGCATTGATCATCATCGCCACGCTGTCGACCAACACCGCCGCGAACATTGTCTCGCCGACCAACGATTTTCAAAACATCGCGCCCAAGGTGATCAACCGCACCAAAGCGGTGTTACTGACCGGGTTGGTCGGGTTGTTGTTGATGGGACATGAACTGCTGAAAAAGCTCGGTTTGATCGTTTCCGATGTGAGCCTCGAGACCGTGTATTCCAACTGGTTGCTGGGTTATTCGAGCCTGCTCGGGCCGATTGCCGGGATCATGGTGGTGGACTATTTCCTGATCAAGAAACAGCAACTGGATCTGGCCGGGTTGTACCGCGATGACGTGTATCCGGCGTGGAACCGGGCCGGGTTTCTCGCGTTTGGTGTGCCGGTGGTGCTGACCTTGTTGTCGCTGGGTAGCGATGCGTTCAGCTGGTTTTACAGCTATGGCTGGTTCACCGGCTCGGCGTTGGGCGGGATTATTTATTACGGGTTGTGCGTGATGCGTGCTAGTCCGTCAGTAGTGAAATCTGCGGTGTGAATGAAGGCCTCTTCGCGAGCAAGCTCGCTCCCACAGGGGTACGCATTCCAAATGTGGGAGCGAGCTTGCTCGCGAAGACGGCCTCACTTGCGGCAGAGATGTATCTGAAGAAACTCATAAGAAAATCA
>NZ_JASCPK010000003.1:0-203065 GCF_029959385.1 Pseudomonas sp. PS01303 | reverse complement strand
GGCTCGCTCCCACAGGGGATTTTCAGTGGAGGCAAAACGTGGGGCCGGCACAAATCAAATGTGGGAGCGAGCCTGCTCGCGAAGGCAATCTGACAGGCACCGATGATCTCAGCGGCGATTCGCCCAACGCTGGCGCAACCACTCCAGATCTTCCGGCCGCGTCACCTTGAGGTTATCCGCGCGCCCTTCGATCAGTCGCGGTTTCAGCCCCGCCCACTCCATCGCTGACGCTTCGTCAGTGATCACGGCATCCGCGACCAGGCTGTCCGCCAGCGCCCGATGCAACGCACCGAGGCGAAACATCTGCGGCGTATACGCTTGCCAGATCACGCTGCGATCGACGGTTTCAAGCACACGACCGTGCTTGTCGACCCGCTTCAACGTGTCGCGTGCCGGCACGGCGAGCAAACCGCCGACCGGGTCATCCATCAGTTCAGCAAGTAACTTGTCGAGATCATCGCGACTCAGATTCGGCCGCGCCGCATCGTGCACCAGCACCCAATCGTCATCATCGGCACCCTGCGCATGCAAGTGCAGCAAGGCATTGAGCACCGAAGCCGATCGCTCGGCCCCGCCGTCAACCCGCTGAATTCGCGAGTCGCTTGCGCACGCCAGGTTCGGCCAGTAAGGATCATCAACAGCAAGACTGACCACCAACCCTTGCAGGCTTGGGTGATCGAGGAAACAGCCGAGGCTGTGTTCGAGAATTGTGCGTCCGCCCAGTTGCAGGTATTGCTTGGGACGATCCGCGGCCATTCGGGCACCGACGCCCGCGGCAGGAATCACGGCCCAGAAGGCCGGCAGGGAATTGATCATTGGGCCAACTGGTAAAGGGTTTCGCCGTCCTTGACCATGCCCAACTCATGGCGAGCGCGTTCTTCAACGGTCTCCATGCCTTTCTTCAGCTCGCTGACTTCAGCGTCCATCACCCGATTGCGCTCCAGCAGGGCTTCGTTCTCGGCGTGTTGATCAGCAATCTGCTGATTCAGCTCGGCGACTTGCGCCAGACTGCCATTGCCCACCCACAGGCGGTACTGCAGACCGGCCAGCAGCAAGAGCAAAACGAGAAACAACCAGTAGGGACTGCGCATCGAATATCAGGTATCCAGTGAAAAAAGACAGCCATGCCAAAACTTTGAAGCATCTGATAGCACGAAGCCTGGAAGATCCAGGCTTGTGCATATAAGGCATCAGATTAGTGGCAAATCCATCGCTGTCACGACTTTTCCGACACAATCCGGTGTCTTTTTACCATCTACGGCTTAACCGCGAAACTCGGAGCGACCGTTGTACTTGGCTTTGCCATTCAACTGCTCTTCGATACGCAGCAGTTGGTTGTACTTGGAAACGCGGTCGGAACGGCACAGCGAACCGGTTTTGATCTGGCCAGCCGAGGTGCCCACAGCCAGGTCGGCGATGGTCGAATCTTCGGTTTCGCCCGAACGGTGCGAGATCACTGCAGTGTAACCGGCAGCCTTAGCCATCTGGATGGCTTCCAGCGTTTCGGTCAGAGTGCCGATCTGGTTGAACTTGATCAGGATCGAGTTGGCGATGTTTTTATCGATACCCTCTTTCAGGATCTTGGTGTTGGTCACGAACAGGTCGTCGCCCACCAGTTGCACCTTCTCGCCGATCTTGTCGGTGAGGATTTTCCAGCCAGCCCAGTCGGACTCGTCCAGACCGTCTTCGATCGAGATGATCGGATAACGTTCGGTCAGGCCCTTCAGGTAATCAGCGAAACCTTCAGCGGTGAACACCTGGCCTTCGCCGGACAGGTTGTACTTGCCGTCTTCGTAGAATTCGCTCGCCGCGCAGTCCAGCGCCAGGGTCACGTCAGTGCCCAGCTTGTAACCGGCGTTGGCCACCGCTTCGGAGATCACTTTCAGCGCGTCTTCGTTGGAGGCCAGGTTCGGTGCGAAACCGCCTTCGTCGCCAACGGCAGTGCTCAGGCCACGGGCCTTCAGCACAGCTTTCAAGTGATGGAAAATCTCGGTGCCCATGCGCAGACCTTCCGAGAAAGACTTGGCGCCAACCGGCTGTACCATGAATTCCTGGATGTCGACGTTGTTATCGGCGTGCTCGCCACCGTTGATGATGTTCATCATCGGCACCGGCATCGAGTAAACACCCGGAGTGCCGTTCAGGTTGGCGATGTGTGCGTACAACGGCAGATCCTGATCCTGTGCAGCAGCCTTGGCCGCAGCCAGGGACACGGCGAGGATGGCGTTGGCGCCCAGGGTCGCTTTGTTTTCGGTACCGTCGAGCTTGATCATCGCGTGATCCAGCGCTTTCTGGTCGCTTGGGTCGGTGCCCAGCAGCAGATCGCGGATCGGGCCGTTGATGTTGGCGACTGCTTTCAGTACGCCTTTGCCCAGATAACGGCTCTTGTCGCCATCACGCAGCTCGAGCGCTTCACGCGAGCCAGTGGATGCACCGGACGGCGCGCAAGCGCTGCCGATGATGCCGTTGTCGAGAAGCACGTCCGCTTCCACGGTGGGATTGCCACGGGAGTCGAGAACTTCACGACCTTTGATGTCGACGATTTTTGCCATTGTTGTAAACACTCCAAAGTTGACGAAAACGACGCAGCTAGAGGAAATCTTTTTACCGTCGGCAAGTGGTGTGCAGCGGGCAGCTTGCAGACGACAACGCACATGCCCGAGGGCATGTGCGACAAATCGTGCGGTACTTTACCGGAGAATTGAGTGTTACGCGGTTTCTACCGTCGGAAAACTCTTCACCAGTTCGTCCAAAGCTTTGAGCTGGGCCAGAAATGGCTCCAGTTTGTCCAGACGCAAGGCGCAAGGGCCGTCGCATTTGGCGTTGTCCGGATCCGGATGTGCTTCGAGGAACAGACCCGCCAGCGACTGGCTCATGCCCGCCTTGGCCAAATCCAGAACCTGCGCACGGCGACCGCCAGCGGAGTCGGAACGACCGCCTGGCATTTGCAGCGCGTGGGTCACGTCGAAGAAAACCGGGTACTCGAACTGCTTCATGATGCCGAAGCCGAGCATGTCGACCACGAGGTTGTTGTAGCCGAAGCTCGAACCACGCTCGCAGAGGATCAGTTGGTCATTACCCGCTTCCACGCACTTGCTCAGGATGTGTTTCATTTCCTGAGGCGCGAGGAACTGGGCTTTCTTGATATTGATCACTGCGTTGGTCTTGGCCATCGCGACGACCAGATCGGTCTGGCGCGACAGGAAGGCCGGCAGTTGAATGATGTCGCAGACCTCAGCGACGACCGCGGCCTGATCAGGCTCGTGGACGTCGGTGATGATCGGTACGCCGAAGGCTTGTTTGATGTCCTGGAAGATGCGCATGCCCTCTTCCAGGCCAGGGCCACGATACGAATGCACAGAAGACCGGTTGGCCTTGTCGAAACTGGCCTTGAACACGTAAGGGATACCGAGTTTTTCGGTGACCTTTACGTACTCTTCGCAAACCTGCATGGCCATGTCACGGCTTTCCAGCACGTTCATGCCGCCGAACAGCACCATGGGTTTGTCGTTGGCAATCTCGATGTCGCCGACGCGGATGATCTTCTGTGCCATCGGGTTACGCCTTCTTCTGGTGTTGAGCCAACGCTGCTTTGACGAAACCGCTGAACAGCGGGTGGCCATCGCGTGGTGTCGAGGTGAACTCTGGGTGGAACTGGCAAGCAACAAACCATGGGTGATCGGCCGCTTCTACCACTTCAACCAGCGCTGCGTCAGCCGAGCGACCGGAGATTTTCAGGCCGGCTTCGATCAGTTGTGGCAGCAGCTTGTTGTTCACTTCGTAACGGTGACGGTGACGCTCGACAATCACATCCTTGGCGTAGCAGTCGTGCACCTTGGAGCCGGCTTCAAGCAGGCATTCCTGAGCGCCGAGGCGCATGGTGCCGCCCAGATCGGACGCTTCGGTACGCACTTCAACAGCGCCGGTCGCGTCTTCCCATTCGGTGATCAGACCCACAACCGGGTGGCCGCTGGCGCGGTCGAACTCGGTGGAGTTGGCGTCTTTCCAGCCCATCACGTTACGGGCGAACTCGATGACCGCCACTTGCATGCCGAGGCAGATGCCCAGGTACGGAACCTTGTTCTCACGAGCGTACTGAACGGCGGTGATCTTGCCTTCCACGCCGCGCAGACCGAAGCCGCCCGGTACGAGGATCGCGTCGACACCTTCGAGCAGCGCAGTGCCCTGGTTTTCGATGTCTTCGGAATCGATGTAACGCAGGTTGACCTTGGTGCGGTTGCTGATGCCGGCATGACTCATCGCTTCGATCAGCGACTTGTAGGCGTCCAGCAGCTCCATGTACTTGCCGACCATGGCGATGGTCACTTCGTGTTCCGGGTTCAGCTTGGCGTCAACCACCGCTTCCCACTCGGACAGATCAGCGCTGCCGCATTGCAGACCGAAACGCTCAACGACGAAATCGTCCAGACCCTGCGAGTGCAGGATCCCCGGGATCTTGTAGATGGTATCGGCGTCTTCCAGCGCGATCACCGCACGTTCTTCAACGTTGGTGAACTGAGCGATCTTGCGACGCGACGAGATGTCGATCGGGTGATCGGAACGGCACACCAGTACGTCTGGCTGCAGGCCGATCGAACGCAGTTCTTTCACCGAGTGCTGGGTTGGCTTGGTTTTGGTCTCGCCGGCAGTGGCGATGTACGGCACCAAAGTCAGGTGCATCAGCATCGCGCGCTTGGCGCCGACTTCGAAACGCAGTTGGCGGATCGCTTCGAGGAACGGTTGCGACTCGATGTCACCGACGGTGCCACCGATTTCAACCATCGCCACGTCAGCGTCGCCAGCACCCTTGATGATGCGGCGCTTGATTTCGTCGGTGATGTGCGGAATCACCTGGATGGTTGCACCCAGGTAATCACCACGGCGCTCTTTGCGCAGCACGTGTTCGTAAACACGGCCAGTGGTGAAGTTGTTGTTCTGGGTCATGGTCGTGCGGATGAACCGCTCGTAGTGGCCCAGATCCAGGTCGGTCTCGGCGCCGTCGTGGGTGACGAACACTTCGCCGTGCTGGAACGGGCTCATGGTGCCCGGGTCAACGTTGATGTACGGATCCAGCTTCAGCATGGTGACCTTAAGTCCCCGCGCCTCCAGGATGGCTGCCAATGAAGCCGATGCAATGCCTTTCCCCAAAGAAGAAACAACACCGCCCGTGACGAATATGTAGCGCGTCATGAAAAACCCTAGAAGTCTGCGTTAAAGCGGTCCGAGCCGCCGGGGGAAGCGAAGGAAGGCCGAAGCCCCCGATCACCTGCATTAATCACAGTGCACCTTTCAAAAAAACCGCCGCGTTGGGACAGACCGGCAGATGAAACACCGGTACGTTGCTCGCTACACATTTTTTGGAATCGCCCAGCAAAGACTGCTTGGTAATCGGCAACTCCTGCAATTCAGGCGAATCCACAGAAGTTGTATCAAGAAGGGAGCGTAGTCTACCGGAATGCTCCTTTCAGCTCAAACCCAGATCTTCGCCTGTTGGCTGCCAATGCAATTTCCAGCCGTCCTGCCCATTGCCATCAAGCCCCGGCAGGTTTGCCACCGCGAGCAATTCGTCGCCGCAAAACAGCAGCGGCAATCTGCCACGCACAAAACCCGGCACCGCGCGCTCATTGAGCAGGCGTTTGAGATCGCGATGACCGCGATCCGCCAAATGCATCACTTCGCCGCCCTGACGATAGGCGATACGCAACGGGCCGCAAGGATTTTGCCCGTCGAACATGACACGACCATTATCGGCCAAGCGTAGCGGTGAAGACGGCGCTTGCCAGTCGGCGCCGATCATCGGCGTGCGCAACCAGTGGCCGCTGAGCCACCACACACGTCCGGCGCTGCGATGCAGTTCGCCATTGGCCAGACGCCAGATAGGCGAAGCATCGGAAGCCGCTTCGCACAGATCCGTCCAACCCGACCAATGGTCGCTATCCGGCAGTTGGGTGAAGGCTTCGAGCCAATGGCTGATCGCGTTGCGTTGGCGCGCGGCGGACAGTGCGGCGAGTGGCGCCAGTTCCAGCGACGGCAAACCCAGCCATTCGAAATCGTGCGGGGTGTTCGCCTGCGCCAGATCGATCTGCGCCAGTTCATCGAGCAGCCCCTGCGCCTCACGCAGATGCGCGGCGCTGCGGGCCATGCTCGCCTGCGCTTGCGGCCAGCGCCCGGTCAGCAGCGGCATGACCTGATGGCGCAGATAGTTGCGCGAGAATTGCCGATTCTGATTGGACGGGTCTTCGATCCAGGTCAATTGATGAGCCTGTGCGTACGCCTCCAGTTCGGCGCGGGAGATGTCCAGCAGCGGCCGAACCAGCGTGCCCTGCCCCACTGGCCGCTGCGCCGGCATTGCGGACAATCCGCGTACACCGGCGCCGCGCAATAAGCGGAACAACAGCGTTTCCGCCTGATCATCGCGATGCTGCCCGGTCAGCAACAGATCATTGGTCTGCGTCAGCGAACTGAACACCGCGTAACGCGCATCCCGTGCTGCTCGCTCCAGACTCGCGCCCGGTTGCACCGTAACCCGCTCGATGAGCAACAGAACACCCAGCGCATCGCAAACGGCTTGGCAATGTTGCGGCCACGCATCAGCCGCAGCCTGGAGGCCGTGATGGATATGGACAGCGCTTAGCGGCGGGAGGGATTCGGATTTTGCCAGAGAGGCCAGCAGATGCAGCAGGACGGTGGAGTCGAGACCACCAGAGAAGGCGATACGCCAATGAGCGGCATTGCGCCAAGGCTCAAGGTTCAGCAACAGCCGGGACGGCAAATCAATCATGGACTGGCGCATATTCAACTCTTTGCCCCAAAACAAATGTAGGAGTGAGCCTGCTCGCGATAGCGGTGTGACAGCCAACACATTGGTTGAATGTTACGCCCTCATCGCGAGCAGGCTCACTCCTACAGGGGTATTGCGTTCGACTTAGAGGCCGTAGCTCATCAGTCGATCATAACGGCGCTTCAACAGCGCTTCGTTATCGAACTTCTTCAGCATCGCCAGTTGCGAACTCAGCTCGGCACGGATCGAGGCAGCGGCAGTCGCCGGATCACGGTGGGCGCCGCCCAGAGGCTCGCCAATCACCTTGTCGACAATGCCCAGGCCTTTCAGACGCTCAGCGGTGATGCCCATCGCTTCAGCAGCATCCGGCGCTTTTTCGGCGGTTTTCCACAGAATCGATGCGCAACCTTCCGGCGAGATCACCGCGTAGGTCGAGTACTGCAGCATGTTCAACTGATCGCAAACGCCAATCGCCAGTGCACCGCCGGAACCACCCTCACCAATAACGGTGGCGATGATCGGGGTTTTCAGGCGCGACATCACACGCAGGTTCCAGGCGATCGCTTCGCTCTGGTTGCGCTCTTCAGCGTCGATCCCAGGGTAGGCACCCGGGGTGTCGATGAAGGTCAGGATCGGCATTTTGAAACGCTCGGCCATCTCCATCAGACGGCAGGCCTTGCGGTAGCCTTCCGGACGCGGCATGCCGAAGTTGCGGCGAACCTTCTCGCGCACTTCACGGCCTTTCTGGTGACCGATGATCATCACCGGCTGGTCTTCCAGACGCGCGATACCGCCAACGATCGCAGCGTCGTCAGAGAAGTGACGGTCGCCGTGCAGTTCGTCGAACTCGGTGAAGATGTGCTCGATGTAGTCGAGGGTGTACGGGCGTTTCGGGTGACGCGCCAGGCGTGCGATCTGCCAGCTGGTCAGCTTGCCGAAGATGTCCTCGGTCAGCGTTTTGCTCTTGTCCTGCAGGCGGGAGATCTCATCGCCGATATTCAGCGAATTGTCATTACCGACCAAGCGCAACTCTTCGATCTTGGCTTGCAGGTCGGCGATCGGCTGTTCGAAATCTAGAAAATTCGGGTTCATAGGCGTCCGTCTTGGGTCGTGTCCCAAATGAGCTTGGGCCGGCCGGTTGTCTATTCGCGCCCTACCTTAAGGGAGAGGCGCGCTGAGGTCGAGATTAAAAATTCAGGTTGCGGGCAAGCGCCATGAGGGCACTTGCCGGTCAACGGTATTGGAGGAAGACGTTGTCTCGCCCGAACTGGTCACGCAGTGCTTGAATCAACGCATCTGCCGGGTCGATCCGCCAGGTCTCGCCAAACTGCAGCAAGGTCTTCGCATCGGGGCTGGTGTACTCCATGGTCACCGGGCACGCGCCGCGATGGCGCTTGAGCAAATCACCCAACCAGCGTAGCTGATCGCCTTTCAGATCCTGGGTTTGCAGCTTCAGGCGCAGGCTCTCGGCGAGGTTGGTACGCGCATCTTCCATGCTCATCACGCGCTTGACCCGCAGGCGCAGGCCGCCGGAGAAGTCATCGTTGCTGACCTCGCCTTCGACCACCACCATCGCGTCGGTCTGCAACAGCGACTGCGCGGAGTGGAAGGCATCGGCAAACAACGACGCCTCGATGCGCCCGGAGCGGTCGTCAAGGGTGATGAAGCCCATCTTGTCGCCCTTTTTGTTCTTCATCACGCGCAGGGCAATGATCATCCCGGCCACGGTCTGCGTATCGCGGGCCGGTTTCAGGTCGATGATGCGCTGACGGGCGAACCGGCGGATCTCACCTTCGTATTCGTCGATCGGGTGACCGGTCAGGTACAGGCCCAGGGTGTCTTTTTCACCCTTGAGGCGTTCCTTGAGGGTCAGCTCTTTGGCTTTGCGATGCACCGCGTAAACGTCGGCGTCTTCCTCGACGAACAAGCCGCCAAACAGGTCGGCGTGGCCGCTGTCGTGAGTGCGCGCCGTCTGCTCAGCGGACTTGATCGCCTCTTCCATCGCGGCCAACAGCACCGCACGGTTGCGGTCGATGTTGGCCTGATAAGCCTTTTGCTCTTCATGGAAGAACGGGCCGAGACGATCCAGCGCCCCGCTGCGGATCAAACCGTCGAGGGTGCGCTTGTTGATGCGTTTGAGGTCGACGCGGGCGCAGAAATCGAACAGATCCTTGAACGGCCCGTCCGCGCGCGCCTCAGTGATCGCCTCGACCGGCCCCTCGCCCACACCCTTGATCGCGCCGAGGCCATAAATGATGCGGCCTTCGTCGTTCACCGTGAACTTGAACTCCGAAGTATTCACATCCGGCGCGTCGAGACGCAGCTTCATGGTGCGAATTTCTTCGATCAAGGTCACGACCTTGTCGGTGTTGTGCATATCCGCCGACAGTACCGCAGCCATGAACGGCGCCGGGTAGTGGGTCTTCAGCCAGGCCGTCTGGTACGAAACCAGACCGTAAGCAGCCGAGTGAGACTTGTTGAAGCCGTAACCGGCGAATTTTTCCACCAGGTCGAAAATGTTACCGGCAAGGTCGGCTTCGATATTGTTGGTCTTGCAACCTTCAATAAAACCGCCGCGCTGCTTGGCCATTTCTTCGGGCTTTTTCTTACCCATCGCCCGACGGAGCATGTCCGCACCGCCGAGGGTGTAACCGGCCATGACCTGGGCAATCTGCATCACCTGTTCTTGATACAGGATGATGCCGTAGGTCGGTGCCAATACCGGCTTGAGGCCTTCGTATTGATAGTCGGAGTGCGGATACGCCAGCTCGGCGCGACCGTGCTTACGGTTGATAAAGTCATCAACCATGCCGGACTGCAGCGGGCCCGGACGGAACAGGGCCACCAGTGCGATCAAGTCTTCCAGGCAGTCGGGCTTGAGCTTTTTGATCAGCTCTTTCATGCCGCGGGATTCAAGCTGGAACACCGCGGTGGTTTCAGCTTTTTGCAACAGCGTGTAAGTCGGTTTGTCGTCGAGCGGAATGAACGCGATGTCCAGCGGCGGCTCGTCGACCTTGGCGCGGTCGCGGTTGATGGTCTTCAGCGCCCAGTCGATGACCGTCAGCGTCCGCAGACCAAGGAAGTCGAACTTCACCAGACCGGCGGCTTCAACGTCGTCCTTGTCGAACTGGGTTACCAGACCGTCACCGGCCTCGTCGCAATAGATCGGCGAGAAGTCAGTCAGCTTGGTCGGCGCGATAACCACACCACCGGCGTGTTTACCGACGTTACGCACCACGCCTTCGAGCTTGCGCGCCATCTCCCAGATTTCTGCGGCCTCTTCATCGACCTTGATGAAGTCACGGAGAATTTCTTCCTGCTCGTAGGCTTTTTCCAGAGTCATGCCGACTTCGAACGGAATCATCTTCGACAGACGATCCGCCAAACCGTAAGACTTGCCCTGCACCCGCGCCACGTCGCGCACCACAGCCTTGGCGGCCATGGAACCGAAAGTGATGATCTGGCTTACCGCGTTGCGCCCGTATTTCTCGGCCACGTAGTCGATCACGCGGTCACGACCGTCCATGCAGAAGTCGACGTCGAAGTCGGGCATCGATACCCGTTCCGGGTTAAGAAAACGTTCGAACAGCAGATCGTATTCCAGCGGGTCGAGGTCGGTGATCTTCTGCACGTAGGCCACCAGCGAACCGGCACCCGAACCACGGCCAGGGCCTACCGGCACGCCGTTGCTCTTGGCCCACTGGATAAAGTCCATAACGATCAGGAAGTAACCGGGGAAGCCCATCTGGATGATGATATCCAGCTCGAAATTCAAGCGATCTACATAGACCTGACGCTTGGCTTCGTAGTCTTCGGTGGTGTCCTTGGGCAGCAGCACCGCCAATCGCTCTTCGAGACCGTCGAAGGAGACTTTGCGGAAATATTCGTCGATGGTCATGCCATCGGGGATCGGGAAGTTGGGCAGGAAGTGCGTGCCCAGTTTCACGTCGATGTTGCAGCGCTTGGCGATCTCGACGGTGTTTTCAATCGCGTCGGGAATATCGCTGAACAGCTCGATCATCTCCTCGGCGCTTTTCAGGTATTGCTGATCGCTGTAATTCTTCGAACGACGCGGATCGTCGAGGGCGCGGCCCTCACCGATGCAGACGCGGGTTTCGTGGGCGGCAAAGTCTTCCTGCTTGATGAAGCGCACATCGTTGCTCGCCACCAGCGGCGCGCCGAGTTTGTCAGCTAGCGCCACGGCGCCGTGCAGTTGTTCTTCATCGTTGGGACGGTTGGTGCGCTGGATTTCCAGATAGAAGCGATCCGGGAACACCGCCATCCATTCGCGCGTCAGGGCCTCGGCTTCAGCCGGGTTGCCACTGATCAGGGCCATGCCGATCTCGCCCTCTTTGGCGGCGGACAGCATGATCAGGCCTTCGTTGGCTTCAGCAACCCACTCACGCTCGATGATGATCATGCCGTTGCGCTGGCCTTCGATGAAGCCGCGCGAGATCAACTCGGTGAGGTTGCGATAGCCCTTGGCGTTCATCACCAACAGGCTGAGACGGCTCAGCGGAGCGTCCGGATCTTTGTTCGACAGCCACAGGTCGGCGCCGCAGATCGGCTTGATGCCTGCGCCCATGGTGTTTTTATAGAATTTGACCAGGGAACACATGTTGTTCTGGTCGGTGACCGCGACCGCCGGCATGTTCATGGCGGTCAGCGCCTTGACCAGCGGCTTGATCCGCACCAGCCCGTCGACCAGCGAGTATTCAGTGTGCAGGCGTAGATGAACGAATGAAGCCGGCATAGTGATCCTGTCCAGTTACATAGAGACAACAAGGCCCGGATTGTACCGGGCCTCGAACAAAACATCAGCCTTGCGACTAAACCTGCGTCAGGCCTTCCAGCGCTTCGTAAGCCAGACGCACCGGGGCAAACGAGCGCCGATGAATCGGTGTCGGGCCCAGACGTACCAAGGCTTCCAGATGAACGGGCGTCGGGTAGCCTTTATGGCCGCCGATGCCGTAACCCGGGTAGATCAATTCAAACGCAGCCATTTCACGGTCACGACTGACCTTGGCCAGAATCGACGCGGCAGCAATGGCCGGCACCTTACCGTCGCCCTGCACCACCGCTTCAGCGCGCATCGGCAAGTGTGGGCAGCGGTTGCCGTCGATCATCGCCAGCTTCGGCTGAATATGCAGGCCGGCGACCGCGCGCTGCATGGCGAGCATGGTCGCGTGAAGGATGTTCAGTTCGTCGATTTCTTCGACTTCGGCGCGGGCAATGCACCAACTCAGGGATTTCTCGATGATCTCGTCGTAGAGCTTTTCACGCTTGGCTTCGGTGAGCTTCTTCGAGTCGTTGAGACCGAGAATCGGCCGGGTCGGATCGAGGATCACCGCCGCCGTCACCACTGCACCGCACAACGGGCCGCGACCGACTTCGTCGACACCTGCCACCAGTTCGTCGACTTCGGCGACCAGGGTGAAATCCAGGCCCATCTGCATGCTTGTCTTGCTCATTGTTTTTGACCGATCAGGTTAAGGACGGCGTCCGCCGCCTGATTGGAGGCATCCCGGCGCAGGGTGCGGTGGATCTCGTCGAAACCGCGCGTCTGTTCTTCACCGCCTTCGATCAGCGGCGACAAGGTCTGGGCAAGTGCTTCGACCGTCGCATCATCCTGCAACAATTCTGGCACCAGCAGACGCTGGGCGAGCAGGTTCGGCAAGGACACGTAAGGGCTCTTGACCATGCGCTTGAGAATCCAGAACGTCAGCGGTGCCAAGCGATAGGCGACCACCATCGGCCGCTTGTACAGCAGCGCTTCAAGGGTCGCGGTACCGGAAGCGATCAACACGGCGTTGCACGCGGCCAGGGCCAGATGGGATTTGCCGTCGAGCAAGGTCACCGGCAGATCGCGGCCGGCGAGCAGCTCTTCAAGCTGCGCGCGACGCTCTGCATTGGCGCAAGGAATGACGAAACGCACGCCCGGGCGCATTCCGCGCAGGCGCTCGGCGGTATCGAGGAACAGCGCGCCAAGTCGAGACACTTCGCCGCCACGGCTGCCGGGCATCAAGGCCACCAGCGGGCCGTCAGGCAAGCCCAACTCGGCACGCGCGGCGGCACGATCAGCCTCCAGTGGAATGGCATCGGCCAGCGTGTGGCCGACGAACCGCACCGGCACGCCCTTCTCTTCGTAGAATTTCGCTTCGAACGGCAGCAGCGTCAGCATCAGATCGCAGCCTTCGCGAATCTTCAACACGCGTTTCTGCCGCCATGCCCACACCGACGGGCTGACGTAATGCACGGTTTTGATCCCGGCCTGACGCAGCTTCAATTCGATATTAAGGTTGAAATCCGGGGCATCGATGCCGATGAACACATCCGGTTTCTCGGCGATCAGCGTGGCGATCAGCTCCTTGCGGCGCTTGAGCAACTCACGCAGACGCCCGAGCACTTCTACCAGGCCCATGACCGACAAGCGTTCCATGGGAAAGTAGGAAGTCAGGCCTTCGGCCTGCATCAACGGGCCACCGACGCCGATGAACTCGACCGCCGGATGCTGTGCCTTGAGGGCGCGCATCAGACCGGCGCCGAGAATGTCGCCGGAAGCCTCACCCGCCACCAGCGCAATACGCAGATTGGCCATGATCAGCGAGTGATGCCGCGAGTCGACGACTGGATCGAGTCGCGGAAAATCGCAACTTCCGGGAATTGCGCCGCCGGTTCTGCCAGCTCAGCCAGTGCCTGCTCGACCGTCAGGCCTTGGCGGTACACGGTTTTGTAGGCGCGACGCAGGGTGTGGATCGCGTCTTCGCTGAACCCACGACGGCGCATGCCTTCGAAGTTCATGCTGCGTGCTTCCGCCGGGTTGCCGAATACCGTCACGAACGCCGGAACGTCCTTGCCGATCGCCGTGCCCATGCCGGAAAAGCTGTGGGCGCCGATGTGGCAATACTGATGTACGAGGGTGAAACCGGAGAGGATCGCCCAGTCATCAACGTGCACATGGCCAGCCAACGCGGTGTTGTTGACCAGAATGCAGTTGTTGCCGATGACGCTGTCGTGACCGATATGGGCATAGGCCATGATCAGGTTGTGGTCGCCCAGCGTCGTTTCCGAACGATCCTGAACGGTGCCACGGTGAATGGTCACGCCTTCGCGGATGACGTTATGGTCACCAATCACCAGACGGGTTTCTTCACCTTTGTATTTCAGATCGGGCGTGTCCTCGCCTACCGAAGAAAACTGGTAGATGCGATTGTGCTTACCGATGCGGGTCGGGCCTTTAAGAATTACATGGGGCCCGATCACGGTACCCTCGCCGATTTCCACACCGGCGCCGACGATCGACCACGGGCCGACCTCGACGCCGTCAGCCAGAACGGCCGACGGATCGATGATTGCGCGAGGGTCAATCAAACTCATAGCTTGCGTTCCGCGCAGATGATTTCAGCCGAGCAGACCGGCTTGCCGTCGACCGAAGCCTGGCATTCGAATTTCCAGATCTGACGCTTGCAGCTGAGGAACTTGGCTTCAAGGATCAACTGGTCGCCCGGCAACACAGGCTGGCGGAAACGCAGCTTGTCGGAACCGACGAAGTAGTAAAGCGTGCCGTCGGCAGGCTTCACATCAAGCATTTTGAAACCGAGGATCCCGGCAGCCTGAGCCATCGCTTCGATGATCAGTACGCCCGGCATGATTGGATGCGCAGGGAAGTGACCATTGAAGAACGGTTCATTGATGCTGACATTCTTGTAGGCGCGAATGCGCTTGCCTTCAGTGTCCAGTTCCACCACCCGATCCACCAGCAGGAACGGGTAACGGTGAGGCAGGTATTCGCGAATCTCGTTGATGTCCATCATTTCGGGGGGAAGCCTATGTAAAGATTGGGAGCGCGACTGACGCGCACTCCTCTAGCAAATCAAGGAGGCAGTCTAGAGGCTGTGCACACTTGATATGGAAATGGTATCAGCCATCTGATGAAGCATTGCGGTCAGGGGTCACTTCCCCTACGCGCTTTTCCAGCTGTTTCAAACGTCGCGCGATGTCATCGAGCTGACGAATACGGGCCGCGCTTTTGCGCCATTCGGCCGCCGGTTGCATGGCTGTACCGGATGAGTAGGCGCCTGGCTCGGTAATCGAGTGGGTCACCATGGTCATCCCGGTGAGGAAAACGTTGTCGCAAATATCAATGTGCCCAACCAGACCGACACCGCCAGCGAGCATGCAATGCTTGCCGATCTTGGTGCTGCCGGAGATCCCGACACACGCGGCCATGGCAGTGTGATCACCGACCTGAACGTTGTGCGCGATCTGAATCTGGTTATCGAGTTTCACGCCATTGCCGATCACGGTATCGGCCAGCGCGCCGCGGTCGATAGCGGTATTCACGCCAATCTCTACGTCGTCGCCGATGGTCACGCCACCGATCTGGGCGATTTTCTGCCAGATGCCCTTCTCGTTGGCAAAGCCGAAGCCCTCACCACCGAGCACAGCACCGGACTGAATCACCACACGTTTGCCGATGCGCACGTCGTGATACAGGGTCACGCGGGGCGCGAGCCAGCCGCCTTCACCAATTTCACTGCGCGCGCCGATAAAGCAGTGGGCGCCCAAGGTCACTTGAGCAGCGATACGCGCACCGGCTTCGATCACTACAAACGGGCCGATGCTGGCGGTTGGATCAACCACCGCGTCATCCGCAATCACTGCCGACGGGTGGATACCCGCCACAGCTTTTGGCTTGGGATCGAACAAGTGCGAGATACGTGCGTAGGCCAGATAAGGATCCGGCACCACCAGCGCATTTCCGGCAAAGCCTTCAGCATCAGCTTCTTTGAGCAATAGCGCTGCCGCCTGCGAACCTGCCAGGAATTTGCGGTATTGAGGGTTTGCCAGAAAGCTCAACTGAGCTGGGCCAGCCTCTTGCAAAGTGGCTAGCCCAGTAATTTGCTTCTCCGGGTCGCCACGCAGGGTGGCGCCGAGGAACTCGGCCAACTGGCCGAGCTTGATGGTCACGGTCATGGGTTACTTCAGCTGATTCATGCGCTCGATAACCTGGCGCGTGATGTCGTACTGAGGCTTGACATCGATCACTGCGCCACGCTCGAACACCAGGTCAAAACCACCTTTCTTGATGACTTCTTCCACTGCGCCATCCAGCTTCGGCTTCAGTTGCTTGAGCATTTCGCGGTCAGCAACAGCTTTGGCTTCGTTCAGTTCTTTGGACTGGAACTGGAAGTCACGGGCCTTTTGCTTGAATTCAAGCTCCAGACGCTCGCGCTCGCCCTGCTGCATTTTGTCGCCACCGGCCATCAGACGATCCTGAATGCCTTTGGCGCTGCTTTCCAGAGTCTTCAGTTTGGTCAGTTGCGGACCGAACTTCTTCTCGGCATCAACGGCGTACTTCTTGGCCGCGTCCGATTCCAGCAAAGCCATCTGATAGTTCAGAACAGCGATTTTCATGTCGGCGAAAGCCGGGCCTGCCACCAGTACGGAGGCCAGGAGAACCAATTGAGTCAACTTACGCACGATGCACTCCTACAAAATCCATTGTCGTTATCTTGGGTCAGACGCTTAGAACGTCTGGCCGAGGGAGAATTGGAACACTTGAGTTTCAGCGTCATCCGGTTTCTTGATCGGCATGGCCAACGCGAAGCTCAGAGGACCCAGTGCGGTGACCCAGGTCACGCCTACACCAACGGAACTCGCCATGTTGCTCAGGCTGATGTCGTTGCACTGCGTGTTGGACTTCGAACCATCAGTGTTCGTGGTGTCTTTGCACTGCGAATCAAACACGTTACCCACATCCCAGAATACCGACGTACGCAGGGAGCGTTGATCTTTGACGAAAGGCAGCGGGAACAATACTTCAACACCGCCCTGAATCAGAACGTTGCCACCGAACGGCAGTGGATCCTGATCCGGATCGGGCAGAGTACCGTTTTTACCCGTACTTGGTGTGCTGCGAGGACCCAGAGTGCTGTCCTTGAAGCCACGAACCGAGTTGAAACCACCAGCATAGTAGTTTTCATAGAACGGCAAGCCGTCAGTCGAACCGTAACCGTCGCCATAACCCAATTCGGTGTGCAGACGCAGGGTGTAGTTTTCAGTGATCGGCTGGAACAGCTGACCACGGTAATCAAGCTTGAAGAACGACAGGTCGCTGCCCGGAATCGTCGATTCCAGCGTCAGGCTCTGCGAACGACCACGGGTCGGCAGTACGCCTTTGTTCAGGGTCGATTCAGACCAGCCGGCCGACGCCTTGAAGTTCAGGTACTTGTCGCCTTCCTTGTTAACGAAGTCAAAAATCTCGTCAACTGTGTAGGTACCGGTTTTGATCTCATCCTGTTGAACGGACAGACCGAAGGTCAGACGCGAAGTCTCGCTGATCGGGTAGCCGACGTTTACGCCCGCACCCAGGCTGTCTACCGCATAGCTTGCAACGTCGACATCGAGGTCATCGTAGTCAGTGGTGCGATAGAACGCGTTGTAACCCAGGCTCACGCCATCGGCGGTCCAGTACGGGTCAACGTAGCCGAAGTTGTAGCGGCTCTGGTATTCGCTTCGGGTCAGGCCGACGCTGACGCGGTTACCGGTACCGAGGAAGTTGTTCTGGGTGATCGAACCACCGAGGATCAGACCGGCGCTCTGCGCGAAACCGACGCTGGCGGTGATCGAACCGGAAGCCTGCTCTTCAACGCTGTAGTTCACGTCAACTTGGTCGTCGACACCTGGCACAGCCGGGGTTTCAACGTTGACTTCTTTAAAGAAGCCCAGACGCTCAAGACGGGTCTTGGACTGGTCGATCAGATAGGTCGAAGCCCAGCCGCCTTCCATCTGACGCATTTCACGGCGCAGCACTTCGTCTTCCGACTTGGTGTTGCCACGGAAGTTGATACGGTTGACGTAAGCACGCTTGCCCGGATCGACAGCAAACAGGATGTCGACAGTGTGATCGTCATCGTGTGGCTGCGGAACACCGTTGACGTTGGCGAAGGTATAACCCTCGTTACCCAGACGACGGGTGATCAGTTCAGAGGTGGTGGTCATCAGCTTGCGCGAGAACACCTGGCCTTTCTGCACCAGCAACAGTGATTTGACCTGGTCTTCAGGGACTTTCAGGTCACCGCTGAGTTTGACGTCACGAACGGTGTACTTCTCGCCTTCGGTGACGTTAACGGTGATGTAGACGTGTTTCTTGTCCGGAGTGATGGACACCTGGGTCGAAGCGATATCCATGTTGATATAGCCGCGGTCCAGGTAGTAGGAGCGCAGACGCTCCAGGTCACCGGAAAGCTTTTCACGGGCGTACTTGTCATCGTTCTTGAAGAACGACAGCCAGTTGGTGGTTTTCAGTTCGAACAGGTCGGTCAGGTCTTCCTCAGGGAAAACCGTGTTGCCAACGACGTTGATGTGCTGAATGGCCGCAACGGTACCTTCGTTGATCTTCACTTTCAGACCAACACGGTTACGTGGCTGCGAAACCACTTCGGTATCAACGGTGGCCGAGTAGCGACCCTGAGCAACGTACTGACGTTGCAGTTCGTTACGCACACCTTCGAGGGTGGCACGCTGGAAGATCTCGCCTTCGGACAGACCGGATTGCTTGAGGCCTTTCATCAAGTCTTCGGTGGAGATCGCCTTGTTGCCTTCGATCTCGATACTGGCGACCGACGGACGTTCAACGACCGTGATTACCAGTACGTTGCCTTCGCGGCCCAGCTGGATATCTTGAAAGAAACCGGTTTTGAACAACGCACGAGTGGATTCCACCAGGCGACGATCATCCGCCTGCTCGCCGACGTTCAACGGCAAGGCACCAAAGACACTACCCGCGGAGACCCGCTGGAGGCCATTGACGCGAATATCAGAGATAGTGAAGGACTCGGCGTGAACTTCGGCGATCATCAATACGGTGAGAACCGCAGTTAGCAGCAGACGTTTCATGAAGTCCTTTCTTATTCCAACTGGCAATAAACAAACTGCCGCAAAATGCGGCAGATTCGCAATTCAGCGAAGCGTTACAGTCGACCCAGATCGTTGACCAGAGCTAACAACATCACTCCGACCACCAAACTGATACCGATCTGTATCCCCCAACCTTGCACCCGATCCGACAAGGGACGACCACGCGCCCACTCGATCAGATAAAACAACAAATGCCCCCCATCCAGTACAGGAATGGGCAGCAAATTCAGAACCCCCAGGCTAATACTCAGATAAGCAAGGAAATTCAGGAAATCAGCGACGCCCGACTGGGCAGAAGCGCCCGCCACTTTAGCAATGGTTATCGGTCCACTCAAGTTTTTTACCGAGAGCTCGCCGAACAGCATTTTCTTTAGCGAATCGAGGGTCAGAACGCTCATGGTCCAAGTGCGACGAGCGCCCTCGCCAATCGCGGCCAAAGGCCCGTAACTGACCTCGCGGATCATTTCCGGTGGCCAGTCGATCGCTTTGACGCCAGCGCCCAGATAACCGCTCGGCGCCTTGCTTTCGCCACGCGCCGCCAGCGTCACCGGGACGTCGATTTGAGCACCATCACGCTCGACACGCAGCATGATTTTGGTATCAGGACGCGTACGAACGGTATCGACTACTTGCTGCCAGTCGCTCAGCGCCACGCCGTCGAGCGAGACCAGACGGTCGCCGGTTTCCAGGCCAGCAGCTTGCGCCGGGCCTTTTGGATCGAGCTCGGCGAGCACCGGCGGCAATGCCGGACGCCATGGACGAATACCCAACGAGCGAATCGGATCCGGCTCATCAGCTCCTTTCAGCCAATGATCCAGCGCCAGCTCGCGCGGCGAATCAGCCGTAGAGCCCTGCTCACGCACCAACAACTGCAGTGAACCGCTCTCACCCAGTCGACGTACCAACTGCAAATTGACCGCCGCCCAACCGGAAGTCGGCTCGCCATCAATTGCGACAATTTCCTGACCCGCCGTCAAACCGGCCTTGGCCGCGATACTGCCGGACTCCACACCACCGATGACCGGGCGTATTTGCTGACTGCCAAGCATCGCCAGCACCCAGAAAAACACCAGAGCCAGCAGGAAGTTGGCGATCGGGCCGGCAGCCACGATGGCAATACGCTGGCGTACAGATTTGCGATTGAACGACTGATCAAGCTGATCCAGCGGCACTTCGCCTTCACGCTCGTCGAGCATCTTGACGTAACCACCCAGCGGAATCGCGGCGATCACGAACTCGGTGCCTTTCTTGTCGTGCCAGCGCAGCAACGGCATACCAAAGCCTACGGAAAAACGCAGAACCTTGACGCCACAGCGACGCGCGACCCAAAAATGGCCGAATTCATGAAAGGTGACCAGCACACCCAAAGCGATCAGGGTGCCGGCAATCATATAGAGCGCGCTCATCTACTTTCTCCGCAATCCTGTTCAGTGCCGCGTAAAGCCATTGTGTTGCAAAACTTATCGGTCGTGACGTTTCAACCATTGTTCGGCCAAAACTCGTGCCTTGGCGTCGGCGGTAAACACCGCGTCGAGATCATCCAGCGCAACCACGGATTCGAGATTCAAGACTTCCTCGATGATACTCGCGATTTCCAGGTAACGAACCCGTCCATCGAGAAACGCTGCCACAGCCACTTCATTGGCCGCATTGAGCATCGCCGGTGCGCTGTCGCCCGCCTCCGCCGCTTGGCGGGCCAGACGCAGGCAAGGGAAGCGCTCTTCATCAGGCGCTTCGAAATCCAGGCGCGCGATGGCAAACAGATCCAGCGGTGCCACACCGGAATCAATACGTTCTGGCCAAGCCAACGCATTGGCAATCGGCGTGCGCATGTCAGGGTTACCCAACTGCGCCAGCACCGAGCCGTCGACGTAATCGACCAGCGAGTGAATCACGCTTTGCGGATGGATCACCACCTCGACCTGCGACGGCTTGGCATCGAACAACCAGCAGGCTTCGATCAGCTCAAGGCCTTTATTCATCATGCTGGCCGAATCCACGGAAATCTTGCGCCCCATGGACCAGTTCGGATGCGCACACGCCTGGTCAGGTGAAACATGCACCAGTTCAGCCATCGGTGTCTGTCGGAACGGGCCACCAGAGGCTGTCAGTAAAATCCTTCGCACACCGACCGAGCTCAAACCACGAGCAAAATCCTGCGGCATGCACTGGAAAATCGCGTTGTGTTCGCTGTCGATCGGCAACAGCACCGAACCGCTTTTGCGCACGGCCTGCATGAACAAAGCACCGGACATCACCAACGCTTCTTTATTAGCCAGGAGAATCTTTTTGCCAGCCTCGACGGCGGCCAATGTAGGACGTAAACCCGCTGCACCCACAATCGCCGCCATGACCGCATCGACTTCCGGCGCGGAGGCGACCTGACACAAGCCCTCCTCCCCCACCAGCACCCGCGTTGGCAAACCCGCGGCACGCAGATCATCCTGCAAGCCACGGGCAGCGGCGACTTCAGGCACCACGGCAAACTGCGGCACATGGCGCACGCACAAGGCCAGCAGCTCGCTCAGGCGCGTGAAACCGCTCAGGGCGAATACCTGATAACGCTCAGGGTGACGCGCAATGACATCCAGGGTGCTCAGGCCAATCGAACCGGTCGCCCCCAGAACGGTAATCTGTTGGGCTCGGCTCACGGTGCGGCCATCCACAACAGCACGGCAAACACCGGAATCGCTGCGGTCAGGCTGTCGATGCGGTCAAGCACACCGCCATGCCCGGGCAGCAGATTGCTGCTGTCCTTGATGCCGGATTGACGCTTGAACATGCTTTCGGTGAGGTCGCCGACCACCGAGATAAAGACGATCAGCGCAGCGCCGATCAAGCCCTTGAGCAGTTCGGCCACTGTCCAGTCGCGCACCAGACCAACGATGGCGGTGATCACCAGGCTCAATGCCAGACCACCGTAAACGCCTTCCCAGCTTTTGCCCGGGCTGACCTGCGGGGCCAGTTTGCGCTTGCCGAAAGCACGGCCGGAGAAGTAGGCGCCGATATCAGCGCCCCACACCAACACCATCACCGCCATGATCAGCCAGTTACCCAGCGGGTACTGCTTGATCTGCACCAGACCTTGCCAGGCCGGCAACAGAATCAGCAGACCGATCACCAGTTTGGTTGCCGCACTGGACCAATGAGCACTGGAGGCCGGGTAAGTAAGCACCAGATAAGTCGCCACTGCCCACCACAACACCGAAGCACCGAGCACCCATGGCGCAAGGCCGGGCAAGATGTACATGATGAAGAGCATGAACGCGACCACGGCGGCAAAACCCACACGGAACGCTTGCCCGGTGAAACCTGCCAGACGCGCCCATTCCCAGGCGCCCAAAGTCACGACCAGACCGATGAACAAGGCAAACCCGGAACCTTCGAGCAGGAAAAACCCGCACAAGGCAATCGGCAGCAGGATCAGTGCAGTGATGATTCGTTGTTTAAGCATTAAACCCGGGCTCCAGCTTCGACCTGTTCGCTCGTTTTACCGAAGCGACGTTGGCGTGAAGCGAAATCGGCCAGCGCAGTGCGCATGGCATCGTGTTTGAAGTCCGGCCAGAACAGGTCGGAGAAGTACAACTCGGCGTACGCCAGTTGCCACAGCAGGAAGTTGCTGATGCGGTGCTCGCCACCGGTGCGGATGCACAAATCCGGCAACGGCAGATCGCCGGTGACCAGACAGGTTTGCAAAAGATCCGGAGTAATGTCTTCCGGACGCAGATGCCCGGCCTGAACTTCGCGTGCCAGGCGCTGTGCAGCCTGCGCGATATCCCACTGACCGCCGTAGTTGGCGGCGATCTGCAGAACAAAACGGTTGGCACCGGCAGTCATTGCTTCGGCTTCGCGCATCGCCGCCTGAAGTTCAGGGTGGAAGCGCGTGCGATCGCCAATGATGCGCAGGCAGATGTTGTTGTCGTTGAGGCGCTTGGCCTCACGACGCAATGCCTTGAAGAACAGGTCCATCAAGGCGCTGACTTCATCGGCCGGGCGCTGCCAGTTTTCACTGGAGAAGGCGAACAAGGTCAACACTTCGACCTTGGCCTCAGCGCACACCTCGATGACGGCTCGCACAGCATCCACGCCCGCTTTATGCCCGGCGACACCCGGCATAAAGCGTTTTTTAGCCCAGCGATTATTACCATCCATGATGATCGCGACATGGCGCGGCACCGCGGACGGCGCAGTCTGCTTGGTCTTGTCCATTAAAAGCTCGACCCTTATACGGCCATCAGGTCTTTTTCTTTCTCTTCCGTGGCCTTGGTGATCATGGCTTCGGAATCCTTGGTCAGCTTATCGATATCGGCGATTGCACGACGCTCTTCGTCTTCGCTGATTTCTTTGTCCTTGACCAGCTTCTTCAGCTCGCCCAACGCGTCACGACGGATGTTGCGCACGGCAACACGAGCGTCTTCAGCAGCACTGCGCGCCTGCTTGGTGAAGCCCTTACGGGTTTCTTCAGTCAGGGCAGGCATGGAGATCAGCAACAACTCGCCGAGGTTGGTCGGGTTGAGGTTCAGGCCAGCGCTCTGGATTGCCTTGTCGACGGCAGCGAGCATGTTGCGCTCGAAGGCCACGACTTGCAGGGTGCGCGAGTCTTTAACAGTGATGTTGGCAACCTGGGTGATGGAAGTGTCTGCGCCGTAGTACGGCACCATCACGCTGCCCAGAATGCTTGGGTGAGCCTTACCGGTACGGATCTGGCCAAAGGCGTGAGCCAGAGAGTCCAGGGATTTTTGCATGCGCTCTTGAGCGTCTTTTTTGATTTCGTTGATCATTGTTGACCTTCCTCGATCAGGGTGCCTTCAGCGCCGCCATGGACGATGTTCAGCAGGGCACCAGGTTTGTTCATGTTGAATACGCGCAGCGGCATCTTGTGATCGCGGCACAGGCAGATAGCAGTCAGATCCATTACACCCAGCTTGCGATCCAGTACTTCATCATAAGTCAGATGATCGAACTTCTCGGCATGCGGGTCTTTGAATGGGTCTGCGGTGTAAACACCATCGACCTTGGTCGCTTTCAGCACGACGTCGGCATCGATTTCGATGGCACGCAGGCAGGCTGCCGAATCCGTAGTGAAGAACGGGTTGCCGGTACCGGCTGCGAAAATCACGACGTCCTTGGAGTTCAGGTGACGCATGGCTTTGCGGCGATCGTAGTGATCGGTTACGCCAACCATGGAAATCGCCGACATCACGATGGCCGAGATATTGGCACGTTCCAGCGCATCGCGCATGGCCAGGGCGTTCATCACAGTGGCCAGCATGCCCATGTGGTCGCCTGTGACCCGATCCATACCGGCTTTGCTCAGGGCTTCGCCACGGAACAGGTTACCGCCACCGATCACCAGACCGACCTGAACACCGATGCCGACCAGTTGGCCGACTTCCAGCGCCATGCGATCGAGTACTTTCGGATCGATCCCGAACTCTTCCGAGCCCATCAGGGCCTCGCCGCTAAGCTTGAGTAGAATGCGTTTATAGCGAGCCTGATAACCACTGCCCTGCTGAGCCATTGCGAATCTCTCCTGCGGCGTATTAAAAAATTCTGTGCGAGCTGTTTACAGCTGGCGTTCACTCTAGCTTGGCGCTGCTTCAGCGCCATCGGAACATGGCTTTGTAAGTCAGTTCCAAGTGGAAACCAATAAAAAATTGGCTACCCCATCTGAAAAGAGGCTGCGCGCGTAAGCGGGCAGCCTCTTTCGGGCGACAGTTGAAAACTGTCTTATTGCTTGGCGGCAGCCAGCTGGGCAGCAACTTCTTCAGCGAAGTTGTCGACCGGCTTCTCGATGCCTTCGCCTACTTTGAAGTAAGTGAAGGAAACGATTTCAGCACCGGCTTTCTTGGCCAGTTCGCCAACCTTGATTTCAGGGTTCTTGACGAACGCCTGCTCAACCAGGCTTGCTTCTGCCAGGAACTTGCTGATACGGCCTTTGACCATATTTTCAACAATGTTTTCTGGCTTGCCTTTGATCTTCTCTTCGTTCAGCTGCAGGAACACAGCTTTTTCGCGCTCGATCGCTTCAGCCGAAACTTCCGATGGCAGCAGGAACTCAGGGTTGCTGGCCGCTACGTGCATAGCGATGTCTTTGGCCAGTTCAACGTTGCCGCCTTTCAGAACAACTGCAACACCGATCTTGTTACCGTGCAGGTAGCCACCAACAACGTCGCCTTCTACGCGAACCAGACGACGGATGTTGACGTTTTCGCCAACCTTGCCGACCAGTACCAGACGAGCAGCTTCTTGTGCTTCGATCAGCGGAGCAACATCGGTCAGCTTGTCAGCGAAGGCTTTTTCAATGCTTTCAGCAACGAATGCCTTGAAGTCGTCCTGCAGAGCCAGGAAGTCGGTCTGCGAGTTCACTTCCAGCAGAACAGCAGATTTGCCGTCTTCTTTCAGAGCGATCGCGCCTTCAGCAGCTACGTTGCCTGCTTTTTTGGCAGCCTTGATTGCGCCCGAAGCACGCATGTCATCAATGGCTTTTTCGATGTCGCCGTCAGCCTTTTCCAGGGCTTTCTTGCAATCCATCATGCCTTCGCCGGTACGCTCACGCAGTTCTTTAACCAACGCTGCAGTAATTGCTGCCATTTTCAAATTCCTCTTGGATAGGTTTTCAACCATTCCACCCGATCGAACGGGCGTTCAATTCTTCCCGAAGCCGTTTGTAGCCGCTGCACGTTACAGATGCTGTAGCTGCGCTGCCGACAAATGGTTTTCGAGGTGGCAAAAAGGGGGCCAAGCCCCCTTTTTGCTTACTGAGTCAACGCCAGGGCGTTAATTACTCAGCTGCAGCTGCCGGAGCTTCTTCAGCTGCGAATTCTACAGTGCCGCCGCCAACATTGTTGCGACCACGGATAACAGCGTCAGCCATCGAACCCATGTACAGCTGGATAGCGCGGATTGCGTCATCGTTGCCTGGGATGATGTAGTCAACGCCTTCCGGGCTGCTGTTGGTATCGACAACGCCGATAACCGGGATGCCCAGCTTGTTGGCTTCGGTGATCGCGATGCGCTCGTGGTCAACGTCGATCACGAACAGTGCGTCTGGCAGACCGCCCATGTCCTTGATGCCGCCCAGCGAACGATCCAGCTTCTCAAGATCACGAGTGCGCATCAGCGCTTCTTTCTTGGTCAGCTTGGCGAAAGTACCGTCTTCGGCTTGAACTTCAAGGTCACGCAGACGCTTGATGGAAGCACGAATGGTTTTGAAGTTGGTCAGCATGCCGCCCAACCAGCGATGATCGACGTACGGCGAACCGCAACGTGCTGCTTCTTCAGCAACGATCTTGCCAGCGGAACGCTTGGTGCCGACGAACAGAATCTTGTTTTTGCCCTGGGCCAGACGCTCTACGAAAGTCAGAGCTTCGTTGAACATTGGCAGGGTTTTTTCAAGGTTGATGATGTGAATCTTGTTACGCGCGCCGAAAATGTACTTACCCATTTTCGGATTCCAGTAACGGGTTTGGTGACCGAAGTGCACACCGGCCTTCAGCATATCGCGCATATTGACTTGGGACATGATAGTTCCTTAATAAGTCGGGTTTGGCCTCCACGTATCCCAATGACCAACCAGTGGCATAAAGCCAAAAGCACCCAGGTCATCGTGTCGACACGTGTGTGGATTTAAGCTTTTCGGGGTATCCCCGGAAAGCGGCGCATTTTATACCACAGGGTGCGCAGAAACGGAACACGAAATCTGTATTCGCACCAAGGACATGGGCGCAGCCCCCTTGGAATCGGCTTCAGGGGCACCATTGTATAGAGAGAAGCGATGCACGCAGGCACTGAATTGCGCCGTGCGTCTGTTAGAATCGCGTTTTTCAGGGTCGCAAAACGCACACCTGCCACCCTATTCGTATCAGCAAGCGCCGCCGAGCGCAGAGAGAGCCTGTATGACCGTCAACCTCAAAACCCCCGAGGACATCGCTGGCATGCGTGTCGCCGGCAAACTGGCCGCCGATGTGCTGGAAATGATTGCCGAACATGTCAAACCGGGCGTCACCACCGACGAGCTGAACCAGATCTGCCACGATTACATCGTCAACGTGCAGCAAGCCATCCCTGCCCCGCTCAACTACAAGGGCTACCCGAAGTCGATCTGCACCTCGATCAACCACGTTGTGTGCCACGGCATCCCGAACGACAAGCCGCTGAAAAACGGCGACACCCTGAACATCGACGTGACCGTGATCAAAGACGGCTACCACGGCGACACCAGCCGCATGTTCCACGTCGGCGAAGTGCCGGTCTGGGCCGAGCGTCTGTCGCAGATCACTCAGGAATGCATGTACAAGGCGATCGAAATCGTCAAACCCGGTTGCCGCCTCGGCGACATCGGTGAAGTGATTCAGAAGCACGCGGAAAAGAACGGTTTCTCCGTCGTTCGCGAGTTCTGCGGCCACGGCATCGGCAAGGTGTTCCACGAAGAGCCGCAGATTCTGCACTACGGCCGGGCCGGCACTGGTATGGAACTGAAGGCCGGCATGACCTTCACCATCGAACCGATGATCAACCAGGGCAAGGCCGACACCAAAGTATTGGGCGACGGCTGGACCGCGATCACCAAAGACCGCAAGCTGTCGGCACAGTGGGAACATACCCTGCTGGTCACCGACACCGGCTACGAGATCTTCACCCTGCGCGCCGACGACACCATCCCGCGCATCTCGGCCTGATCCAGCAAACGCTCCCAGCCCTATAGAAGGAAAGCCAATCAATGCCGCAGGTGGATCCCGAACTCTTCGACCGCGGCCAGTTCCAGGCTGAACTGGCCCTCAAAGCGAGTCCTATCGCGGCGTTCAAGAAGGCGATCCGCCAGGCTCGCGAGGTACTCGACACGCGTTTTCGCAATGGCCGCGACATCCGCCGCCTGATCGAAGACCGTGCCTGGTTCGTCGACAACATCCTGCAAAAGGCCTGGGAGCAGTTCAACTGGAGCGAAGACGCCGACATCGCGCTGGTCGCGGTCGGCGGCTACGGTCGTGGTGAGTTGCACCCGTATTCCGACATTGATTTGCTGATCCTGCTGGACAGCGCTGATCACGAAGTCTTTCGCGATTCCATCGAGCGTTTTCTCACTTTGCTGTGGGACATCGGTCTGGAAGTCGGTCAGAGCGTTCGCTCGGTCGACGAATGTGCCCAAGAGGCGCGCGCCGACCTGACCGTGGTCACCAACCTGATGGAAAGCCGCACCATTTGCGGCCCCGAGCGTCTGCGTCAGCGCATGCTTGACGTCACCAGCACCGCACACATGTGGCCCGCGAAGGAATTCTTCCTGGCCAAACGCGCCGAACAAAAGGCCCGCCACCACAAATACAACGACACCGAATACAACCTGGAACCCAACGTCAAAGGCTCGCCCGGCGGCCTGCGGGATATTCAGACGATTCTCTGGGTGGCCCGGCGTCAGTACGGCACCCTCAACCTGCGCGCCCTCGCCGGCGAGGGCTTTCTGGTCGAAAGCGAAAACGCACTGCTCGCCTCCTCCCAAGAATTCCTCTGGAAAGTGCGTTACGCCCTGCACATGCTCGCTGGCCGTTCCGAAGACCGTTTGCTGTTCGATCACCAGCGCACCATTGCCGGCCTGCTGGGTTTTGAAGGTGACGACGCCAAACAGGCCGTCGAAAACTTCATGCAACAGTATTTCCGCGTAGTGATGAGCATCGCCCAGCTCAGCGATCTGATCATCCAGCACTTCGAGGAAGTTATCCTCGCGCCGGAAGACGAAGCGCCGCCGCAGCCGATCAACGCACGTTTCCAGTTGCATGACGGCTACATCGAAGCGCGCAACGACAACGTGTTCCGCCGCACGCCATTCGCCATGCTGGAAATCTTCGTGCTGATGGCCCAGCAGCCGGAAATCAAAGGCGTACGTGCCGATACCATTCGCTTGCTGCGTGAGCACCGTCACCTGATCGACGACAATTTCCGTAACGATATTCGCAACACCAGCCTGTTCATCGAGCTGTTCAAGTGCAAGATCGGCATCCACCGCAACCTGCGCCGGATGAACCGCTACGGCATTCTCGGGCGTTATCTGCCGGAGTTCGGTTTTATCGTCGGGCAGATGCAGCACGACCTGTTCCACATCTATACGGTCGACGCGCACACGCTCAATCTGATCAAGCACCTGCGCAAATTGCAGTACACCCAGGTGTCGGAAAAATTCCCGCTGGCCGCCAAGCTCATGGCGAAACTGCCCAAGCCCGAACTGATCTACATGGCCGGTCTGTACCACGACATCGGCAAGGGTCGGCATGGCGACCACTCGGAGATCGGCGCGGTCGATGCCGAGGCGTTCTGCCAGCGCCATCAGTTGCCGGTGTGGGACAGCCGTCTGATTGTCTGGCTGGTGCAGAACCATCTAGTGATGTCGACTACCGCGCAGCGCAAGGACTTGTCCGACCCACAGGTGATCCACGATTTCGCGCAGGCAGTCGGCGACGAAACCCGCCTCGACTACCTGTACGTGCTGACCGTGGCCGACATCAACGCGACCAACCCGACACTGTGGAATTCGTGGCGAGCGAGCCTGTTGCGTCAGCTCTACACCGAGACCAAACGCGCCTTGCGCCGTGGCCTGGAAAACCCGGTCGATCGCGAAGAGCAGATCCGCCAGACCCAAAGCGCGGCACTGGACATTCTGGTGCGCGGTGGCACCGATCCGGACGACGTCGAGCAGTTGTGGGCGCAGTTGGGCGATGACTATTTCCTGCGCCACACCGCCGGCGACGTGGCCTGGCACAGCGATGCGATCCTGCAACAACCGGTCGATGGCGGGCCGCTGGTGTTGATCAAGGAAACCACCCAGCGCGAGTTCGAGGGCGGCACGCAGATCTTCATTTATGCACCGGATCAGCACGATTTCTTCGCGGTGACCGTGGCGGCGATGGATCAGCTCAACCTGAACATTCACGACGCGCGGGTTATCACCTCGAGCAGTCAGTTCACCCTCGACACCTACATCGTGCTCGACAACGAAGGCGAGTCCATCGGCGACAACCCGACGCGGGTCAAACAGATCCGCGAAGGCCTGACCGAAGCGCTGCGCAACCCGGACGATTATCCAACGATCATTCAGCGTCGGGTGCCACGACAGCTCAAGCATTTTGCCTTCGCGCCGCAGGTGACGATCCACAACGACGCCCAGCGCCCGGTGACCGTGCTGGAGCTGACCGCACCGGATCGGCCGGGACTGCTGGCGCGGATTGGCGGGATTTTCCTGGAATTCGACCTGTCGCTGCAGAACGCCAAGATTGCGACCTTGGGCGAGCGCGTGGAAGACGTGTTCTTCATCACCGACGCCCACAACCAGCCGCTGTCCGACCCGCTGCTGTGCAGCCGTTTGCAGGATGCGATTGTTGAGCAGTTGAGCGTCAATCAGGAACCGGATATCAAGCTTTCGCGTATCAGTATTTGAATTAGTAACTATTACTCCGGTGGGAAGGAAAACTCCGATACCAGCCTGCTCAACAAACCCCTGTGGGAGTGAGCCTGCTCGCGATAGCGGCTCATCAGCTTGCATAGATATTGAATGTGCCTTCCTCATCGCGAGCAGGCTCACTCCTACAGGTTTTGTGGAAGGCGCGCATTGAAGCAATCCCTCCCACATTAAAAGAGGCCCCAATGAACAACGCTCTGAACCAGCTCCAGCCCTACCCGTTCGAAAAGCTCCGCGCCCTGCTCGGCACCGTCACGCCGAACCCGGACAAGCGTCCGATCGCCCTGTCGATCGGCGAGCCGAAACATCGCTCGCCCAGCTTTGTCGCCGAAGCGCTGGCGAACAGTCTGGATCAGATGGCGGTGTACCCGACCACCCTGGGCATCCCGGCCCTGCGCGAGGCCATTGCCGGCTGGTGCGAGCGTCGTTTTGGCGTGCCGAGCGGCTGGATCGATCCGGCGCGCAACGTGCTGCCAGTCAACGGCACCCGTGAAGCGCTGTTCGCCTTCACTCAGACCGTGGTCAATCGCGGCGACGATGCGCTGGTGGTCAGCCCGAACCCGTTCTATCAAATCTACGAAGGCGCCGCGTTCCTCGCCGGGGCCAAGCCGCATTATCTGCCGTGCCTCGACGAAAACGGCTTCAACCCGGATTTCGACGCGGTGTCGCCGGACATCTGGAAGCGTTGCCAGATCCTGTTTCTGTGCTCGCCGGGCAACCCGACCGGCGCGCTGATCCCGGTCGACGTGCTGAAAAAACTCATCGCCCTGGCCGACGAATACGACTTCGTGATCGCCGCCGACGAGTGCTACAGCGAACTGTACTTCGACGAGCAAACTCCACCGCCGGGCCTGCTCACCGCTTGCGTCGAACTGGGTCGCAAGGATTTCAAACGTTGCGTGGTCTTCCACAGTCTGTCCAAGCGTTCCAATCTGCCGGGCCTGCGTTCCGGTTTCGTTGCTGGCGATGCCGACATCCTCAAGGGCTTCCTGCTCTATCGCACCTACCACGGCTGCGCGATGCCGGTGCAAACGCAACTGGCCAGCGTTGCCGCATGGAACGACGAAGAACACGTGCGCGCCAACCGTGCGCTGTACCGCGAGAAGTTTGATGCAGTACTGGAAATCCTCAGCCCGGTGATGGACGTACAGCGCCCGGATGGCAGCTTCTATTTGTGGCCGAATGTGAACGGTGATGATGCGGCGTTCTGCCGTGATTTGTTCGAACAAGAGCATGTCACTGTGGTGCCGGGTTCTTATCTGTCCCGTGATGTCGATGGCGTTAATCCGGGTGCCGGCCGTGTGCGTATGGCGCTGGTTGCGCCGTTGGCTGAATGCGTTGAAGCGGCGGAACGAATTCGCGCGTTTATTACCCGTCAGAAATAAATAGCTGAACACCGTGCCAGGCAATCTGGCACGGCAACTTGCGCTTGCAAGTTACACTTCAAAACAACTGATCACTCCCTCTTTCGTCCCTCACGACTTACTCTTGATTCGCGAATTTCATCGCATAAAATTCAACTTCAAGTACAACTTCAGGGAAGAAGACAAAGATGAATGATCTCCAGGATTGCAAACTCCTACAGTGGCCGGATGATCTCGCTGCTTATGAGGCGGCCATTAAAGAGAATCCGGCGAACGCAACTTCCGCCAGCGGCGGTCGACGCAAACGCTCGCTGATCAACTATTCAAAACTGTGGGCCAATGGTCGAACGCTGACCATCGCCTTCATCGACGACGTCGATCCTGATCACAAACGCAAAATCATGGAGGCAGCTGTTCGCTGGATTCCGTACGTTAATCTGAGTTTCGAGTTTGTCGATGACCTGCAAGGTGATATTCGCATCGCCACAAAGAATAATTACAACAGTTCCATGCTCGGCACAGACGCGCTGCTGATTCATCCGGATTGGCCAACGATGAACCTGGGCGTCAAACCCGATCATGAAGACTTTGAAACCATTGTCACCCACGAATTTGGCCATGCACTGGGCGCCATGCACGAACACCAGCACCCGCAGGCCGACATCCCTTGGGACAAACCGAAAGTGTACGACTATTACCAGAACCGCGAGATGGGGCCGCTGACCCCGGAGCAAGTGGACTTCAACCTGTTCACGCCATTCAACACCCTCGAAGCGATTTACACCGAGTACGACCGTAAATCGATCATGCATCATCCGGTATCTAACGATTTGACTTTAGGCGACTGGGAGAACCCGATCAATCGCGAGATCAGCAAGAAAGACATCAAGATGATGAGCTTGCTCTATCCCCAATAAGCAATCTCGCAAAAAACAAGGAAGTTAAACTATGTTATCCAATTCAACTTACGCCCCCGCCCTGTCCCAGCCAAATGCTTGTGGAGTGCATTACTGATGTGGGCTAAAAAAAATCCATCGAAACTGTGGACTCCCGGCCGCACTCTTCGTATCGCCTTCCTCAATGGCACCCAAGAGTTCAAAGACGCGACCATCGCGGCAGCCAGCAATTGGTTGCCGCACATCAACTTGAAGTTTGATTTCGTTGAGGGTGTCGAGGGGGATATCCGCATACTTAGCAACGATGGCGTTTTCTCGTCCAATATTGGCACTGACGCCTTACTCAATACCCATACAGCGACGATGCAGCTCTGGCCTCACCCGGCCATTCACGCGCGTTATTTCGCCGCGAATGTGATGCATGAGTTCGGCCATATGCTGGGTGCGGAACACGAACAGATCCACCCGGCAGCCGCAATTCCATGGAATGTGCCCGCCATCTACGAAAGACACGGCATTACCGATAATCCTGATGAGGATAACTACGAGGCGAACAGGAAGCGCCAATGGTTACACCGTGAGTATCTTGATCGGGCAGCCACCGAAGACAGCATTTGCTCGGACTACGACCGCAAGTCGATCATGCACTACGTCATCTACCAATCCTGGACCACAGGCGATTTTCAGAACTTTCTTAATCTGGAGCTCAGCGAAAAAGATAAAGCCTTCATGGCGAAGGCTTACCCCTGCCCGGTGTAAACCCGGGCTTGGTTATTTCACCTGTCCCAGATTTGCCTCGCTCAAATCGAGCTCTCCCAACACTTCACGTAATACGTCATCACCAATCTGGTGATGACGGCTGAGACTATAGAGTTCCAGGCGCTGCGCTCGCAGCGCCTTCAAACGCAAACGCCGCTCCAGCAGATCCATCTGAAACGCCATCGCCTGCGCTTCGGCGGAGTCGTTGAACACGTCGAGTTGATGGCGATATTCAGACATGATCCGCGCCTTGAGCTCTGCCGCCAGCGCCGCTTGAGCGGCATCCTGCGGTGGGAGCTCCTCGGTTTCCAGTGAGTGAATCGCTGCTTCGGCGGTTTTGCGCCAGGCATCGCGTACTTCTTGGCGACGCTTGTCGTCCGGGCTCTTTTCGATGCCGCGTAGTAACAGCGGCAGCGCGATACACGCCGAAATCAGTGAGAGCAGAATCACCCCGGCGGCGATGAAGATCAGCAGATCACGCTCGGGAAATGCCTCCGCGCCCATCAACATCGGCACCGACATCACACCCGCCAGCGTCACCGCACCGCGCACACCGCCGACGGTCAGCAACCAGCAGGAGCGCGCGGTCGGCACTTGAGTCAACTCGCCTTTGCCGCGCAAACGCCGCAGCAACACCGACAACCGCCAGATGCTCTGCACCCAGATAAATCGCAGCAGCACCAACGCGAGGAAAATCGCCACGACGTCGAGGCAGCGATAGAACAATGTCGGCCACAACGTCGGTTCATGGCTGACCACGGCTTTGATGATGTCCGGCAATTGCAGACCGAGCAGCAGGAAAATCAAGCCTTAGTTTGCTTTCCAACAGCTTGTAAACCAAAGGATTTAGTTTACTATCCAAAAAATGTAAACGCATGGGGAGTGAGGTATGAAAGATTTGGTTAGAGCGCGGTGGCGGGATTCAAGCCCAAAGGACTTAGGTTGGGCCTTGGCTTTTGGTGGAGCGGTGCGACCAAATCCATCCCATGCGAGCGGTTCAAATGCTTGGTTAGAGGATCTCAGTGGGCTGCCGTCGGGCGAGGCTTACCTTGACTGAGCCTTTCGATGACCAGCTAAAAACCACCGAGATGGGCAGTCAGAGAACCTCCTCGCTAACAACTGAATACAGCGGCGGTGCGACCGACAAGGAAATGACCGGAGGCCTTGCAGTAGAGGCAGGAGCGCGCCCGGAAGAAGGCGGCCAAGACGAAGCGAGCGTTATATCGGAACTGCCGATCAGAGCAGTGAATGCTTCCAACGGCGTATCTGTATTCTGCAGCTACATGAATCATCCGAGCTGGGATCCAACGACAAACATATGCCTCAGCTTTCACTACATCATGGTGAAGTGTGCACCTAGCAGAGTTTCAGCATGGGCGTATCAACTGCGCCTGGCAATCGTTTACTTCCTTGACTTCATGTCTCTATACAACGCAAAACATGCTCTACCACTGCAAATCCACCATATCAAAGACATTACACCTAGTCTATTTAAAAAATTTGCACAGCACCTGAATAAGATCGGAAAAGGGGCCGTTCACGCCTCAAAATTAAAGTCTTGCATCCTAATCGCAGCTAGAGAAACCGGTGTCATCCCAAGCCTCAATTTACCAAATCTGAAAATCAATCGTAATTCCGACACCGAACCTTTATCCGAAGATGGGGTAGCAACGCTAACCAAAGCAACACAGGAGATCGTCGAGTCTCTTCGTGAAATGGTCTCGAGAAGATACGAAATTGATAATGCTGTTCCTTACACGCTCGAAGAGCTACAAGATCACTGGATAGTACGTCTAACCAAGCTAGACATATTTACCTGGTATAAACATCGGCTGTTGAGCAACATGCCTATCGTAAAAGCTCAGCTAATGGCGCGACTAGATAAATGCGCGGATCCCGAAATATCCACACTTTCTAAAAACCCTGATTTTTTAGCGCTATTTGCAGAATTATACAAGAGTTCAGGAGAAGAGGTCGTTGTTCCCCCTGATTACGATCCGCACCCCACCAGCGGCAAGGGATGGTGGAACACCAAACTAGATCCGCATCGTGTGGTCAAAACGTTAATCGGACACGGCTATCCGCTAAAATTCAGCCGAGAATGTCTTGCGATTGATTACAGCAGCGCCACACTATTTAATTATGACAATCTTGATGACGCTGTAAAAATGATAATTCACAAATTATCATATGTTCGCTCAATTTTTAACAAAAAATGGGGCGACACGGAAGGAATGATGCTCTCCATGGATGAACACATGGAGCTTTACTACCCAAACTCCAAAGACATAGCCGGCCTAGTATTATTCATGATGCTTCAAGCTGGCTGGAACAAAGAGACTGTAGTTGACATCGACAAAAACAACTTCCTACACGGTCTCACCTCTGCCATTGAAGAAAATATTAAATTGATTTTTGCAGAGAAGAACAGAGGCCAAGGCGCAAAATTACCTTATTTTGCTCCCAAACAGATGCTATCAACGTCAGACAGTGATAACCCGTACTCAACATATAACTTGATATTGTTATCCAAGGAAATTTCAGCTCCGCTTGCCGCCTATGTCGAGCATTTAATAGATCCTCTAAGAAACAAGCCAGTTAACAGTATGTATGCGTTTCTAAGGCCCTTGAATGCTTGGGCTCGCGCAGAGGGCCAAGCAGCAGGCGCGATAGATTACGGCGGGGATTTTGCTTATGCAGTCAATCAACTTTTGTCGTTACACGAAGTCATTGAAAATGGCGCTAGAATTACCAGCGCGAGCAATCTAACAGGCAGGCTTAGGGCGACATGGCTGTACTATAACGCGGAACATACCCCATACGCATTTCTATCACAAATGATGGGGCACGAATCACGTGATACTACGGATGAGTCTTATGATAACTCTCCAGTCGCACGTGCCAAACGTACAAAGCGCCTTCGATCAGCACTGGAACGGATAGTAGAATTACTTCGAGCCAGAAAATTCCAAGGTTTGCTGTGTAAGCAGGCAAGCCAGATAGCCAACTCGGACTTGAGCATAATCCACCTCCCTTATTTTGAAAAGGCGCTGTGGGCTTGTAGTGATCGTCATAAACCAGATTGGCCTGGAGCAGTTAAGTTAGATGAGGGTGTTAAATGCGTAGCACTGGAACACTGTATTTTTTGCAGTAGACTAAGGATCTTGGAAGACTCCCTTCCCTTTTTGATCGAGCGACTTTCCCATATTGGCGAACTTCTTCGGGACAGGGCATATACCGAGTTTGGATCACAACTCGAGGCAGAGCAGGAAGAGATTGAGGTCATCCTAGAGAACTGGAACGATGAATATGCGATTCAAGAAGCAATACGTTATCGTGCAGCAAACTCTCCTCTTTTGCCCCGAGAAATGCGTGATCTAAAACTGATCTTTAAAACCGGTGACTTGAATGAATGACGTAGAATACGCACAGTCTCTCGTGGATGAGTTTGAACTTGACTTACTTGATGCTGCTGAACAAGAGCTAGAAAGTCTTCTACTTGAGACAGAACATAGCTCCCAGGTGCATCGAAGTGAGCTGCTCGACAAGCTTTCCTCAAGTGGGGGAAACTTTCCTGTTACCCCGTCATCCTTCTATCTGGATACAGCTTGGAAGCTTGATACTCATCGCTTCTCTGACGTAATCTCCATCCGTTTCGAGCACGTGGTTCCCGGTGCGAACGAACTCAAAAGGGCGCTATCATTCTATCTGCTCCCTGAAAATTCCCTGATGCATGGCATAAACAGCAACAAGTCAACGCTCACGTACTGCAACGACTTCAGTGCTCTTGAGAAACACCTGTTCATAGATACTCATCTTGAGGTGAATACAGCGCACCTTGAACTTATAAGCTCCAAGCTCATCAACGAAGCGCTTGACAGGGCAAAGAACTCAAACATCCCATATCAATATTTCGGACTGTATCGAATCCTGAAACTTTGGATAATTGTTTCTGAAAATGGGCTAATCCCCGAAGAGCTCCGAATAAATGTTCCATTGAACAAGATGGAAAGCCCTGAGCGCAAAGCGGACATGATGAATGTCTTTAAGGGAACATATCAGACCTGGGTTTCTTTTTCAGAGAACGAACTGGCACACCTGATGGAATATGCCCTTTTTTGGATTGAAAAAGCGGCACCAGAACTTGCACTACTGGAACCACACATTGATGCAGTCCTTAAAGCAAATCTGAAAGGAAAGATAACTCGATCAAAAGTCGACGAAGAGCTTGAGAAGAAGTTTCGCGTTGTGGTGGAAGGCCGTACGATTATGGAGCTTAATCGTACAAAAACGAGCCATCAGCGGGCAGGAAACAACTGGTTTTATTCGTGGAAAACCAACTGGTACACCGCACTGGATCATGTCAGAAATGCCGTATTCATAATGATTGCCTTGATTAGTGGGGCACGGGCTTCCGAGCTTGCCCCATTAAGCATTAACGACATCACCAACGATAATGCAGAAGGCACAGGGAATTTCTGGCTACGTATTGTACGTTTTAAAACCGCAAATGACCCTAACTACAACGGTGAAATCGAGCATTTGCCTTTACCAGAATTTGTTGCACAAAGCGCTATAGCGTACAGCAAGCTTCGCAACATAGGCCGGAAGAGTCAGCGACACTGGTTGTTTCGCAGTAATGCAAGTACGAAAATGCCAAATGAAATTCAGCAGTTTACCCCGCAGATCCTTAAACACGTTATTACTCAGCTTAGCGAACTGCTACCCATTGAGCGCTTGCACGTTCACAGGTTCAGGAAAACCATTGCGGAAATTTTGATCAATCAGGACGAACGCAATATCGACTTAATCCGAGCGCTTTTCGGCCATAAAACCTTCAAGATGACGATGCAATATATTGCCCGCAATCCGGCCATGGTTCGGACAGTGGCGATGACTATAGAACACTCGTTTACCGAAGAGCTCAAAGAAATTATTACCGCCATCCGTGAGGGTTCATATTCCGGTCAAACAGCGATTCGAATATCAGAGCAAATGGCGGCGAAGCCCGACGATTTTGAAGGCCGACGTATCCCGCTGTCAGTTTTCGATTACGTGTCCAACCTCTTGGCGGGTGGAAAGCCACTATTCATCAAACGGACGGCTGTCGGTACCTATTGCGTGACTGCTGAGCAGTTTCGTCAAGACAACCTCCCTCCATGCATCAAAGGTCGTGATTTCGGCGACGCTATCCCGAAGCCTGATCCATCAAACTGCCATTATGAATGCAGAAAAATCGTAGTTGTAGGCAAGGCGCGAACTGCACTAACGGACAATATCAAATTCTACCAAAGGATTCTGGACAACGATGCTGTCACATTGCCTGATCGCACCAGGAATGAAATTATTCGCAAGATCAAATCATACCGTTTTCACCTGGACAATCTGACGCTGAGCACTTTCCATACCCACCACCCTGATTTTGATGATACGCAACAACAGCGCATGGAAAAACAGGGTACTCTCATTTCGCTAGCTGAGGTTTGATATGAGCTCAGAAACCCGCAACCGCCTGATTAAAATCATAGTAGATCATTACTATTCGGCTGCAGGAAAAAAATTGCACGTTGGAAAAATCGCAGATGAAGCAGGAATAAGCCGTCAATCGTTACAAAGATACTACAGCGACTTAGTAGAATATATAAAAGGCAATAGAAATATCAATGACCTGTTGCTTGGCCACGAACCTAGTGCTGTGACGCAACTTCTTCTAAACGCTCAGAAACGCGCCACCGACCTAGAGTTAAGCCTGCAAAATATTCAAAAAAAACATGAAGCCGAACTAATTGCCGTCCGCGAACACCACATAACCTCGCTAATGCAGAGTGATCTTATTAGCTTTGACAACAGCAATATTAACATCACCCTTGAAAAACAAAGCAGTCTTATCAGCAGCTATACAGCACAGATAAATGAGCTCAAAGCACAGCTAACTAATTCTACAATTAAAAGAACCGAATACGATTTAAAATTATTAAATGGATCCAGGATCATACTCGACCTTGATCTAAAATCAGCGTACGCCACCTACAAAAAAAACAAAGACTACAGATCCTATTCGGAATCCAAGCACGAAAAAATTCAGAGTCAGTTTGTTAAGCTCAACGACCTTGCCGGCAGAAGCACTCACCTAATTATATTCATTGATAAATTTTTGTGTGACCTTCCTTACTTTTTAGAAAGACTTCCTCCAAACTCATCAGACGAAATAGTCTTGAGACTTCCAATATTCGATACTGCAGACCTCAAGAACCACCTTCGAAAGATACCAAAAAGTTTTCGAACATCTATATATGTTCCTGAATGCAGGACGATTGCCGATGCCGTTGCGCAGCGAAAGTTTCGAGCATCGAGCACTCCTTTAGAAGAGCTTGAACATGCTGAAAAAGCTGATTACGTGCACCTCTCCAAGGGTGTGGATCGTGTCATTTACTTCAGCGTGGATAATGGAAAATAGCATGATCATCATCACAAAAAAATATGTTTCCTATGTTAATCCAGATTCCAACAGAGAAGCATCACACTTTATTCTAATTCACGAGACCACAAAGCACAGCACTTTATTGAGCCATGCAAATCTATTCTTACAATCTCAAACTAGGCAATCTAAAAAAACTTCATCCAGGTACGCTAGCATTATCTCGATGTTTTATAGGTATCTTTCTACTCTTGAGGAATTCCAAGGCTTCCCCCCTAGTGAGTACCATTTCCACGTGCAAAATAAAAATGTGAAGCGGTGGCAGACTTTCCGTGAGATCAAGCGTAAGTCTAAAGAGTCTATACGACCGTCCTCCAAGACTATTTTTGATGAAGCTAAGCTATTGATGAATTATTTTCGCTGGCTGACTGAAAACAACTTTTACACTGGCGTCAACGTTCTATTGAAGAACTGGATCCCTCCGTTCAAGAGTGCGAGATACCAGGAATATGTCTCCTACAAAGCGATCAGAGTATTCGATTCAACCAGCATTCGCGTCTTGGACAAAGAAAACCGCCAAGCGTCGATAAGTGACCAACTGATCACTCCATATGAAATCAAACAACTGATGGAGAACTACTCAGATCCGGTTTACGCGGCGCTATTTCATTTTGCATTAGATACCGCAATGCGCCCCATGGACTTATGTCGCTTCCCCTACTTCGGCAATGGTGACAACAGTCATATCATGCCGTATTCCTCAATGACATTTGAGGAATCGACCGTTAACTACGCAGTAAGCAATAGCAAAGGCAACAAATCCAGAGACATTCTCATTCACAGAGACGCCCTGCAGGCATTGGAAGAAAACTATATCAAACCCTACTATGCAGAGCGTGCCAAAAAATATCGTAAGCGCTACGGCACCAAACCTCCGCTTTCGGTTTTATTTCTCAACAAGGATGGTCGTCCTGTCACACCCGATACTATTTCAGGTCGTACAGTTGCGGCCAAGAAAAAAGCGATGGCTAACAATAGCAACCTAAGAAAGAACATTCGATTCTACGACAGCCGAAACTGGTGGCCGACCCAATATATTATTAGATCATTCGGAGACGATTTATTGAAATCCAATGAAATACTGTTTAACTATGCTGTCGCTCAAGTTCTGCAAAGGCAAATGGGACACACTTTTTTGAAGACAACATTTGATCACTACATAGGTATGGCACGAGTCATCCTATCGATGCATCAAGGACGTAAGATGGAGATCTTCAACGCCTCTGATTTCTCCGCTACAGCGTTTATGAGCGCATTCAAAGGCAAAGGGCTCGATACGTGAATTTCGGCTGTCCCAACCTTGGGCGTGAGGTTGAATTCAATTCGCTGGCTGCCTTAATTTAATCTCGCGCTCTAGGCCGTCTTCGGTTTTGATGGTTCCAGCTTCACCAACTGTTAGCTAGCGTTGCTAGCGCGGGAACGTCAGTTGCACATGGCAAATAGCTACTCCGCGTGAACAATGTGCGGCGCGTCACGTGATCAATAATCATAAGGTTGTCCGCAGTCAACACGTCACCCATGCATTTCACCTCCGAGAAAGCTATCAGCTCTTGCGGAGCCTCGAGAGAAAAATCGCTCCATCCAGCTCAAGCTTTGCCAAAAAGCACCGTTTTCAGCAGTATGTAAACGGTGAGATATCTATACCAATTTGGCAGATGGATGACCTTGACGTCTAGATCATCGTATGCCGAATGGATTTATGCTTTCCCGCAAACGTGAATGCAAGAGCGTGGTGCTTAGTGCACGTACCTGTTACTCCGTCCGGAATCTCTGACTGCATTACCTGGGCCAAGGGGATGGATCAGCTGGTCAGAAAAAACAATCGCATCGTTGTTGACCTCTCAGATCATAAACTTTCCGAGACTGCCCGTGATGGTTAGCGCAGCAGCTACGGGAAAGCCCGAAATCAATAACCAGTTATGCGCGCCGGTGAGTTTGACGCGATGCCGTCTATAGCATATCGACTCGCTAAAGTTGCTGCTGGAGACGGTGTTTTCGGTATCTCGCGTTACCCTGTTAGCGCTCCTGATGTCGTAGCTGGTCATGCTCTGTTGAGTGGTGCCAAGGGGGTGCTGATTGGCGAGGATGGGGCACCGATTCAATACACGACAGAGGCGACCATGGCGAAGGTATCTGGACGTGTATTCGGTGGCGCACCAGATGCATGCAGCGAGCTCAATAAACGGGACTGGAGCAAGGTGTTTGAGTAATGCTGACTGCATGCAAAATTCAGTCAGACGGCTTATTCATACAAACCCGCTTTGGCACGCCCTTCGGGCCAGCTGTCGTGAATCAAGCCAGCCATTTTCAATGGCTCTCTTGCCCCTCCGGGCTTCCATCTTCGTGTCTGCGCGCTCCGCTTGCCTGACGTGACAGTCCAATAACACATCAGTCCAAGCTGCCGCATTTGGGCAAACATGTTTTTTCTTCAAAAAAAAATCGCTTCAGGCTCAAGGTTTTCCGAAACCAACCGTTTGTGATGGATAAGTACCTTTTTTGAGCGATGGCTTTGACCCTCTCTACACATGACTTCGCACAGCGCCTGAGCGGCGCCTTTTCGTTCCCCTGCACGATTCTCGGCAACCGCCAGCGGCGCACATGGGAGCGGCTGATCAGCCACATCAAATCGTCAACCTGCACATCCGAATTCGACAAAGCGGCAGCCTACGCCGAGGGCTATGCACAAGCCTTGGCCGACAGCGGCCAGATCAATATCTCCACAGATCGGGATCTGCTGATCATTGCTACGGTCGACGCCTGGCGATGCGCCCGTACTTACCCGAATATTTCGACCAACCTGAGCCTACCAGGAAAACCATGACTTCCATTTTTAAACGCTACGCCGACGGCGGAGCATCAGACCTGCACATCCATATGCCGCAGCGTCTTCTGGCTACAACCGTCAGTCATTGCCCCCTCGAGGTCTTAGTCGGCCATTGGGAAAAGTATCTGGTAGACCCCTCCTCCGTGCGTGAGCAGTTTCCGTGGGCGGCGCGATTCGTTATGGGCATGCCTGTTCCATCGTGGGCGCGTGGGTTGGAGTGGAACCTCGGTCAGAAGTCTCGCTTCATCTCTGCAGTATGGTCGGGTGGGGATCTGGGAAGCTACCTCACGAATGACTGGTACGAATCAGAAAGCGGTGGCAAGGCATTGGCCGAAAACAGTGAAATATTGATTGATGGCCAGCAACGTCTGAACAGCCTGGAGGAGTATCTCTTCGACCGGCTGGCTGTTCCTGATGCACAAGGGCAAGCGAGGATCTGGTCTGAGCTTGGCAACGGCGAAAGGAGACGGTTTCTGTCGACGATCTTTACCCATGTCAGGGTGTCGTCTGGTGACGAGGTGGCATTGCGCGAGACATACGACCTTTGCGCGCTGGGCGTTGTGCCTCGGTCATTTGAACAGCGCGCCTTGCGGTAGTCTTCGACGCTGCAGTTGTCGTGGCATGCCCTAGCAGGGACGGCTGTCGTTAACCAAGCCCTGTCTACGACAGGTCGTGGCCCTTCGGGCTTCCATCCTCATGCCCTTCGACCCTCCTGATCTGCGCGCTCCGCTTGCATAATGATCAAAGTCACCACCTAGCTTGGACATTCCCTGCGGCTACCACATACTAGCTTCCATCCATCGTGGAGTGAGGCTAGGCGAAATGGCATGGTCATTTTGGAAGGACAAACGCCCTGAGTGGATTCAGGCGGAAGAGCGAGCGTTCATAAAGGCAGCCAACGCCCTGAAAACATTGCAGGTAACTCCTCGTGGCGGAATGAGGATTGATCCTGAAGAAATCAGAGATCAAATCCTCGCCGCACGAGAACTGTACAAAGATTTGGTTGAGAAATAGTGATGCTGAATGTCCTACTGACTTGTGGCTGAATCTGCCCCGTTTCACGAGACACGCGCTAACCTAACGAACGAGATACGGCAGTAATCGAAAGGTTACGTTTTCGACACCGGGCACCTGCTTCACTACTGAACGCTCGCTATGCTTAAACGGCTGAATGCCCTCATCAGTCTAGTACGTCGTAAATACTTAGGGTTTCCAAGCACCATATCCTGCGTCGAGTAAGACTACTCGAGAGTGCAGCTTTGGAAGCTGCTGGCTAACTTCAAGGAGCTTCTCTTGCAACCAGGATGCATCCTGGGCAGAAAACGAGTAGCCCATCGCTCCGAACTCTAGCTCGAAGCCCCCTTCCTCTATGGTTCGAACAGCAACGAAGGCACCTGCGTCGATCGCATCGCCAAGAAGCTCAGGGCTTGCATTCTCAATATGTAAAACACCCGTTGCGCTGAACTGCCAAGCGCCACACGACAACAGATACTTCCTAGTAAGTAAGCCTTCGTTACTTACTGCAGCCGTCGTGTGCTCCACATCCGTTTGCTCTGAGATTGCCAGAGCTTCGGAAAGGCAAAAGGCAATATCTGCCGCTACTTCCGCGCCGACATTGATCCCTTCGAATTCAAACTCAATTCTCGCGCCTCTCCTGTCAGTGCTTGCGACACGGCATTCATATCGCTCATGGAACTCCCGACCTCGCCAGCACAGGAAGTCTCGCTTGAATTCCACTACGACAGCGTGATCTGCATTTGATGCACTCATTGATAACTCCTTACGTTCTTCTTAGATTCTGCTTCTAGTCGTTCTATCCGTGCGAGCAAATAGCCTCCAACGCATAAATGCTCGATTAGCCAGGATGCTTCGTCAAAGCTGAAGGTGTACACCCAGTCCTCGATACCCAAAAATGGAAGGCAAAGCTCATCATTGAACCCTACGAATAGCTTGTAGGAATCACGCGTACCGGGATATCGGAAAGATCCAGACGCACCAAGGTGCATATTGTCCGAGTTGTAGCCATAGCCGTGCAGTTGGTCGCACGGGGCGGCTGGGGTAGTTGATAAAATCATTTGGTAAAAAATCTTGCAATAATTCACCTTCAGCGCTCGCCCCACTTTAGGTTTGTTACCCACCTGCTCATAGCTGGCTTGCACCAAGGTTGCGAGGCTGTCCGCCAGCTCCCCACATTGCTGCGCTGTGAAGCAGTAATCAGAGCCATCGAGAGTGCACGTCACAACATTGTTCGTTAGTTCAACCGAGGCAGTAAACGGCCTTTCCTCGATGAAGGCACGACATATCATCAAACGCTCAGCTTTAAAGAGCGTACTCATCGACAAATCAACTGTCTTAACCATATACCTTCACCATTGCAGCTAAATACAAACATAAACGGTTTGTCGTTCAAAAAACTTTAGCGGACATGAAAATTAATTATGACAACTTTGCCGCGATGACATGAATGTTCGTGGAGTTGTCTGTGCGCGCCCTTCGGGACGGCTGTCGTGAACCGAGCCGCTCGCCGCGTCTCAGCCCGGGGGCTTCCATCCTCGCGCCTCGGCCTGAGGGGCGTGCGCGCTTCGCTTGCCAGTTGCATCTGACTCCGGTGTAGGAAAGTTTCAACTTAGAAGAATCAGTGTGGCCGCCGGCCGAATCCGCCTTCACCACGGAGCTGCTCTTCTACGAACTCGATCGACGAATCCAGCTCGCACTGTATCTCTTCGAAGACTGAGTCGAGTCCAGGATGACTGCCTGATGCGCGTAGCTCAGCCACCAACCGAGAAAGCTCTCGCCCCATGGCCATAGGCATCTGGACATTACAGTAGACGGTGTCCTTGGTGTCTCGAGTCATAGAGCCTCCTGTTTGCTCCCGATGATAGCTCACCGTAATGGGAAGTCGTATTCGTGGGGACTGGGGCGCCCAAGGTACGGCTGTCATGCACCAAGCCGCCTGACGGCGTCTCGGCCCTGCGGGTTTCCATCCTCGCCTCTACGGCTATGCCTGCGCGCTCCGCTTGCCGATTGGATCAGATACCACACCACCGTTGCTGATGAGCTTGTAACGCTGGACTTAGAGACCCTTGACGATGGAAGATGGCCTTACGCCATTGGGATCGCAAGAGGCATTCCTTGGTAAATCCAACTGTTTACGCAAGGTCTGCACAGTGATCAGAGCAATGATGTCCCTCGACTTAAAGAATGCCTCGACAGCCGAGCGGAATGACTTCGACGCCAGACTCAAGGAACGGGGATGGGTCAAACTAAGCGGTGTCGATACTGTATGGTGTGGCCGATTTGGCCAAATTGCTAACAATGCGGATGGGATCAAGGAGGTTCGTAACCACATTGCGCGGGCAGTGAAGGATGCTGCAGCAGTAGGCAAAGTTGAGCAGGTTAAGTACGTCGCACAGATTTCAAACGAGGCTGCGATCGGCCGGATCGTCTGGAAAAAAGGAGGCGAGTACGCACATCGCCATTACGATCCCTACACCGCCGAAGTTGAATAACGAGCGCGTTAACCAATGAATTCACAAGCTGACGCTTCGCGTCCGACTCGCACTCATCACCGTCAGCATCCTGGTATGAAAAATTTTGAGAAGTACGCTGAGCGTATGAAGCTCAATGACGTGAACTCTGTGGCGCGTCGGCAGATGTGGCCGGCCATGGTGAAGCGGATCCAAGCAGTCTTTGATGAGATTGAAAACTCACCGCTTGCCAGTCATTTCGGCTCTTTCTTCCTGCACCCAGTCGTTCCAGACGCTTACCGGCATCTGCCTGAAGGCCGATATCTTGCCCAATTGCAGTTGACGTGTGGGTTCCGGCTGTTAGGCCTCGATACGCTGGAAAAAGGCGACGAGCACCCCCAAGGCGTCGCCAAAACGCTCCTCGAAAAAGACGCTGCCATGTGGTTCAACCAATCTCCCTCGGGAGCTGTCACGGTTTTCATGGCACCCTATCGTTCAGCAGTGCTGAAAATGAACGAAGAGAACATCATTCTGGGGCTGTACGCGGGCCCTGAGAAGCTGACCGACAAGCTGATCCGGGAGCTGTTCTCCACGTTCTTCAGGTATCTCTCCATTACGAGCGCTCACCACCAGCAGAGCGTGATGGATTACGGCTGGAGGCTGTGGCTGATTTACAAAGATGCCAGGACGAAAAAACACGAAGGGTTCGTCAAAACGCTAGAACGACTTCTCATGGCTGCGGGCGCAGCAGCATGTATTTGGGTGATATTCCCCTCCACTACGGGCTCTGGGGCTAACACAAGCATCGCGCCAGCGCAGCACTCATCCGCCGAGGTGGCCCCGCATAGCGGTCGAGAATTAACTCAGCCTGAACGCTTCTGTGCAGGCACCTGGTTGGAACTTGCGCAGCCTCGGCAGGAGGATGCCCCACCCTGCTCTCCCACTACGCCCACTCGGATTCCCTATCGATGAGCTCACCTTGCAATTCAAGAGGCTCGCGCCCGCATGCCGCCAGTTCCTCACAGGGGGGTGTATAGCTGAGCCCAAGGTATGGAAGGTTTGGATAGCTTGAGGTTACCGGTCTTCGAGAGGATCCTCAGCTGTGCGTGCTTCAGGTGATAATTTTCCCAGGATATGCGCAGGTTCGCGTCCTCCAGAAAGGCGACCACACCATCACGCGATCCCACGACCACGCCAAGCGGATTGATTTGGTTTGCCTGACAAAAACTGAAGAGCAGCTGATCAAAAGTGTTGGGGGCGAGGTGATCTACGGCCACGTTATGTCGCCCCAGTGATTCTCCTGTCACCGGACACGAAGTAGCACCGACCAACCCTTGGTCTCGGAAAAGTCGGATCTGTTCTGTGATTGCTGTGCGAGCTCCTGCGCGAAAGTCGAGAAGCTTTTGGGGCTGACGCTCTTTTGCTCGAGTGCTAGGGATGAGCTTCACCGCGTGCGTGAAGCCAATGTCAATTTCCGTATCGCAATGCCGGCGGAGCATAAAGCAGCGAGTACCGTGAGATGTCATCTGGGTGGTGATGCACTTGACGCCCTCTCCGGCTTTCTCCGCCCATTCATCGTGGTGCTGGAAAAGTCCGTACAGAAAATCAGAATCAGTGTCACTCACCAACGTGCTGTCAGGCGTCCTAGCCAGAATCTCTCGGCAGCGATCTTTGACTCCGTCCTTCGTTGCAAACCATTCATCATTGATCAGATATGGCACCGTCTGCCCTCAGGTAATGTCTCTCGCAAGTTATTCCAGCCCATCTCCATCTACACCGCAGCTGGATCGTTGGCGATTTGTCCGCCACTAGGTAAGGGCACTCGCCCCATCGGGAGCAGATTGACACAGCTGACCGAATCCAAAATAGTGGCACGATGACAGCTCATGCTCGCGCTCCGCCTGCTCGGGCGTCGTGACCGCAATGTGTCTCCCATCTGCCTACTAGGATGTAAATATGCAGACTGAACCAACGCCTCTTTCCTCTGGATCTCGCTGGCTTCGATGGGATCCCCACGTACACGCACCAGGCACGTTGTTCAACGATCAGTTCAGAGGTGATTGGGACGGATATCTAAAAGCCCTAGAAGACGCCCTTCCCGCCATCAGCGCGATCGCGGTGACGGATTATTACCTGCTTGATACCTACAGACAGCTAGTTGAGCACAAGCAAGCGGGTAGGCTTGCAAGCTGCGAACTTCTCTTTCCTAATGTCGAAATTCGCTTCGATGTAGGAACTGCAAAATCCTGGATCAACGCCCACCTATTGGTGTGTCCCGATGAAGAAAATCACCTAGAAGAGCTTGAGCGCTTTCTTGCCTCGCTTACTTTCAAGGCTTTCGACGACGAGTTCAGGTGCACCCCAAGCGATTTGAGAAGGCTTGGAAGGCGAGCGAACCCTGACATCCAAGATGACCAAGCGGCCCTGCGCCATGGTGCTGAGCGCTTCAAGGTTTCGTTTCAGGAGCTGAAGGATAAGCATAAAAACAGCCAGTGGGCACAAACCAACCTCATCATCGCAGTCGCGGCAAAAGAGAATGACGGTACCTCCGCACTGAAAGAAGGTGCAGATGAAGTGTTGCGGCAGGAAATTGAGCGGTTCGCGCATGTCATTTTTGCCTCCAATCCGAACCAAAGGGATTTTTGGCTTGGTAGAAAAGCTTTATCCGCGGAGAGCTTGGTTGAGCGGTACAACGGCCTGAAGCCGTGCTTGCATGGCAGCGATGCCCATCAAACTGCCAAGACTGGGGCGCCTGATGGGAAGAGATTTAGCTGGCTCAAGGGAAGCCCTACCTTCGATACGCTTCGTCAGGCTTGTATCGACCCGGCAGGCAGGGCTTTCATTGGAGAGGAACCACCGCCTTACGGAAATGCTTCCGAGGTCATCTCCCAAGTCGATATAACCAATGCACCATGGCTCAAGACACCATCCCTGGCTCTGAACCCGGGCCTGATTGCCGTGGTAGGCGCAAGAGGCTCAGGAAAGACCGCTCTGGCTGACATCTTGGCGGCAGGCTGTGACGCAAGGGGCAACGCAATTACAGGGCACTCGTTCTTGGTGAGAGCCCAAGACCACCTACAAAATGCTGAAGTGAATATCACCTGGTGCAACGGTGACACGCAGGCCAGCCCGCTCAACCAGACGACTGACGATGAGTTCGTGTACCCAAGAGCTCGGTATCTGTCGCAGCAGTTCGTGGAAGAGCTTTGCTCAGCTGATGGTATGACGGACGGCCTCCTGGCAGAGGTCGAGCGGGTAATTTACGAGTCGCACTCCCCCACCGAGCGTGAGGGTGCCATCAGCTTCAATGACCTGAGAGACATCCGTTCTGAGCGATATCGAGAGGCTAGGCGGCGGGAGGAAGAATCACTCGGCAGTCTGTCAGAGAGAATCAACACCGAACTCGAAAAACGCAGCCTCGTGCCCCAGCTGACTACGCAGGTGCTGGAAAAAGATTCGCTGGTCAAACGGCTAACCGAAGACAGAAGTAAGCTTGTCGCGAAGGGCTCAGAGGTCAGGCTGTCCAGACTGCAGTTGCTGACCGCCGCCTCAGAAAAGGTTGCCGGCTATGTGAGGTATTACAAAGCCCAAGAGCAGCAGATTCTTCTGATGCAGGATGAGGTCAACAATGTTCGCCAAGTCGTGGCGCCCAGTGATCTTAGAGACATCCAAGCACGCCATACCAAAAGTGGTCTGGGGAATGATGAGTGGAGTGCTTTTTTCAGGGACTACGAAGGCGACGTCGGAGCCATCCTATCAAAGATGCTACTCAAGGCTCAAAAGAGCAGAGACGCATGGATAGGAACCCCACCGGCTCCGAACGAAGACGCTCAACAGCCGCTTATCGCTGAAGGCGCCAAGCTTGAAGAATGCAATCTCTCGTTGCTGCTGGCAGAAATTGATCGACTCCAGCAGTTGGTCAGCATCGACAAAGACACCGCAAAGCGATTCAAAGAGCTTTCAATAAAAATCACAACGGAAACTGAGCTATTGCGGGCAAGCAGGGAGAAGCTAAACGACCATGTGGGGGCCTCCCAGCGTCTCGAAGTTCTGGTAGGTGAACGTTGTGAGTCATACAAGCGGGTTTTCTCTGCCCTGATAGCTGAGGAGCAAGTCCTTCAGGAGCTCTACTCACCCATCAAACAGCGATTGGAAAGTGCCCAAGGGACTCTCAATAAACTTTCGTTTTCAATAGCCAGAACTGTCGACATTGAAGCTTGGGCAGCCGAGGGCGAGTCGTTGCTCAACCTATCGAAAAAGGGCCCTTTCAGAGGCCGGGGAAGCTTGCGCGAGAAAGTGCTCGAGTCTTTGAATACTCCTTGGCTCTATGGAGATGACGAGTGCGTGCTTCTCGCGCTGAGAGATTTTATTAAAAACTATCAGGAGCAGCTAGTTGAGCACGCGCCGGTAGCCACATCGGATATTGCGGAGTATCGACGGTGGACTAAACGCTTGGCTCAATGGCTCTACGGCACCGACCATATTTCTGTACGTTACGCCATAAATTACGACGGCGTCGAAATCCAGAAGCTCTCTCCTGGCACCAGAGGAATTGTGCTGTTGCTTCTTTACCTTTCGCTTGATGCGAAAGACAGCCGGCCACTGATCATTGATCAGCCAGAAGAAAACCTCGACCCCAAGTCAATTTACAATGATCTCGTCCCACTGTTCATGGCCGCCAAGTCGACTCGACAAGTCATTATGGTGACCCACAATGCCAACCTCGTCGTGAACACGGATGCCGACCAAATCATCATCGCCGAATGCGGCCCTCATGGTAACGGGCAGTTGCCTCCTATCACCTACTTATCGGGCGGACTGGAGGACAGGTTGATCCGTGAGCGGGTATGCGAGATTCTCGAAGGTGGTGAGACCGCGTTTAAGGAGCGTGCTCGTCGACTGCGAGTCCGGCTTTCACGGTAATTTCTAGGATCGCCGCTTGATATGGTGTTCTACCATCGAGCGGCGGATTGGAAGCGTTTTCAATGATGAGCGGCCCCTCTGGATCTCATAAACAGGAATTTTGGTAAGGACAAAGGGATGTCAATGCGAGATAACGCTGTAGCTTCCATCCGGCTTGGGGTGGAGGATTTCAGAGCTGCAGAACACGATGAAGCTCGAGCCCTTTCCTCCATTCGAAATCTGACCGCGGGACTACTGTTGCTTTTCAAGGTCAAGTTGCAGGCCATGAGCACACCTGACTCAAGCGAGGCATTGCTCAAGGAAAAGGTGACTCCCATCATGGGGCCAGATGGTCAGCCCATTTGGGTGGGCAGCGGGAAAAAGACGGCAGATGTACGGACGATAATTTCTCGACTCGATGGACTGGGAGTCGATGGAGTCGAGTGGAAGCTTCTTGAAGCTCTCACCAACACAAGAAATGATATTGAACACTATTACAGCACCCGTCCGACATCGGTGCTGCTAGAAACCGTTGCAAACTGCTTTCACTTGATACAGCAGTTCGTTCCCGTCCATTTAGGTATTAGTCCAGTAAGCCTGCTTGGAAAAGACATCTGGACGTTTCTAACTGAGCAGGAAGCTTTCTACGAGCGAGAGCGAAAAGCGTGTCTAGAGTCACTCAGTAGCGTCTCTTGGCACTCGAAAATTCTTGCAAGCGCCACAGAGCACCTGCATTGTCCTAAATGCAGGGCCAAGCTCATGAAAGCCTCAGGCGACGTCGACAAACATTCGATAACAACGTTTCACTGTACTCGATGCGAAGCCACATCGCAGTTTGATGATGTGGTCGATTCCATGCTCACAGGGAAATATTTCAAAGACCTATACATTGCGGCCACTCAAGGTGGGGACGGCCCGCTAGATGTCTGCGCACGCTGTGAACGTGATTCATATGTTATCGAGGAAAGCCAGTGCGCGATTTGCGGGGATGGCCCAAAGGCCTCCGAATGTAGGCAATGCGGGACAATACTTGATGACGATGCGGACATTGAGGAAATTCATTCGGATGCACTGTGCGACCATTGTCGCTACATACTAGAAATGGATTAAAGAAACCGCCTAAAGATCAGCTGGCACAACGAGGCCGCAGGCGAACTGTTCGGGTGATGCTCGCTGAAAGGTCTTACCTTTTTGATTGCCGTGCCTCGGTATCCAAGCAAGCGACTGGTTAAGATGAACCTTTGCAGTAGGTGAAATATGCGAGCTTACAGCATGGCAAAACGCTATCAAGGTCGCTATCATCCGTGCATCGCTGCTTTCTTGAATGCTTCATGAGTTAGAAAGGACTCTTACAATGCGGATCCGCGAAATACATACCTCCGTTGGATTTACAAATGGACTCGGCAAACATGATTTCAACACTAACAGAATTGACATTATTACAGGGGCAAATGGATCTGGAAAGACCGTACTTCTAAACTCAATACTGCAATTCTTCAGAGAAAAACCGAAATCCACATCCTTTACCCCCTCTGTTATTTACACCATTGACAACACTAATTATAGAGACCCTGAAGAGGCAAAGCCTCTTAAACTCGTTGCTCAAACATTCAGCCCATTCAGTAGATTCCCTTCTCCCAAATCAATTCAAAAGTCATTACTCGAAAGCTACACAACTGAACCGCTATCCAAAATAGATGAATATATCTGTGCAGGAATTCATCGTGGGACTAGGTCAATCGGCCCCAATCTTTCCAAATCAGTTTTAGAAAATTCGATATTCAGGCTGAGTGAGTCATCTGAGTATGCCGGAGCCTTGGCTCACGCATTATCAATCCTCAAATTCAGTAGCAAACTCAGCTTTAAATATTCATCAAAAAAGAATTTAGCAGACCTCTTTTCCGCACGAGATCGGAGAACTGCCGTTCGAAACATGATCACGGAAGCGATCAACGCTGTTCCCATTGGCACATTGGCTCGCTCGCCACTAGCGGTTGAAGCATCACTGTCAGACCATCTAGCTTTAGCCAGTCTAATTGAAAGTGCAATGGAGCAACTAGAGCGAACAACAGTCGACTACCGAAATTTCAAACTGAGCTTTGACTTTAACAATCGGCATCTGCTTGACTTTGCGACACTTCAGTCTCTAGCGTTTTTAAGAAAACTCGGATTCCTAAAAATTGTCAATTGCTTCATAGGATCCGAGCAACACCCGGGCTCGGACATTTCCTACTCAAGCTCTGGTCAGCAGCAGATACTTTGCTCACTGCTTAGTCTGGTTTCTTCGCTATCCGATGGCGCAGTGGTGTTAATTGACGAACCTGAATTAAGCCTTCATCCCACTTGGCAGCAACTCTATTTCGACATTCTTCTGGCTTCGATCGCCCCGTTCAAAGATTGCCACGTAATCGTAGCAACCCATTCACCACTAATTGTACAGCGTGCACAGAACGCTGGCGCAGGCGTGATACGAATGGGGACTACCACCCAAGAGGTCGATTTGAAAGATGAAAAAGCTTCCGTTGAGGATGCTTTGCTGGATATTTTTGAAACTCCAATCACTGATAGCGTAGAGATGGCTAGTAAAATATTTGATGCTGTAACTCAAGCAGAAGGCGGCACTAAAGCAGAGCGTAAGCAGGCCCTGGAGAAGCTCAAAAGGCTTAGGCATATTTATTCCAAGGGGTCTACGCGAGATGATAAAGTTCTTGCGATGATAAATGATGCTTACAGAATGCTTTCAGAAAATTGATTGGAGGTGCGCAATGATTAGAGCTAAGCCACCTATTTTTACCACCCCAAAATCTTTCACAGATATTGAGCACCAATTACTCAAGAATAAAGGAGCAGCTGACAAGCACTTTTGGGACACAAAAGTACCTGCCGACAAAGCTGTGATTACAAAGTTCAAGAATGAAATAAAAGACCACTACTGGAATGGTCAACTTAGGCGTTGCTGCTACTGCAGTTCGGAACTCCAAAACCATAAAGCAACTTATGATGCAGAACACATAATAGACAAGTCCGGCCACCCTCAATTCATGTTTGAATATGCAAACCTGGCAGTTGCATGCAAAGTTTGCAATCGAGGAAAATGGACTACTGAAATTACTGTAGACCAGGTGGCCACATCCACCCCACCTTCGCTATCACACGATTATACAATCGTGCACCCTCACTTGGATGAGTGGCATGATCATTTAGAGTTCGATCGATGGAACCGAATACACCCCAAAGCAAACAGCTCAAAAGGAACACACACTATTGATGTCTGCAAAATTCACAATTTAAATACTGCTCGCCTGGCCGATCGTTTCGCCACCGACCGTAAAGAAGCAGAGAACTACCTTCGCCAAATTTATGCAGAGAAAAGCATCAGTAAGAAGGAGGCCGCACTATCCTTGCTCCGCAAGCTTGCTGACCAATACAACTTGCCTCAAGCCAAGGCGGTTGTAGGGGCTGTCGAAGAGGAGGTCTTGAGAATTCGTGAGGAAAGTGAACAGCTAGTCCGAATTTGAGCTGCACCTGCTACGCAAATTGAGTCGCTAGATTCAAATGAGCAGCATAGGCGTGCGCGTAGCGAGCGAATAGTTGAATCACTAAAAAAGAAGGGCCCTGCTGGCCCTTCTCTTGCGCTCCCCGTACTTTACTTCGAGAGCCAACTCTCAACTTTGTCAGAGCCGTATTCAGCTTTCCATTCTTTTAGAACTTTATGGTTACCGCCTTTGGTTTCGACGACTTCACCGGAATGCGGATTTTTGTACACCTTAACGGATCGAGCTTTCCGGATGCCTTTGGTCTCAGCAGCGGCTGGAACACGGCGGCTAGCGGACTGAGGGTCGAGGATGGCGACGATATTGCGAAGGCTGTAACCGTACTCGCCTAACAGAGTGCGGAGCTTCTGCTCGAACTCGATCTCACGTTTTAGACCATCATCGTTTTTCAAGGATTCAAGCTCTGCCAGTTGGGCAGCAAGCTGTTGCTCAAGGGCGCGAAATTCAGCAAGGCGGGACATGTAACACCTCAGATAATTAGTGATGGCAGTATAGTCAGCAGCACCTTAGGTGAAAAGGTCGGGGGGCGTTATGAATCTGGCCCTTCATGAGGCTATTCGTGTTGCCGCTGACCGAAAACTGACCCAGTAGAGGCTGTTCTGCCGACTGAAAACTGACCCAGGTGTTCAACTGCTTCTGCTCACTTTTTGAGCAGGAGAACACAGGGTGATCAGCATGGAAATGTTGGGGAAAATCCGGCGGATGTACTTCCGCGACAAGCTCTCGCTGCATCAGATAGCCAAGCGTACCGGGCTTTCTAGAAACACCATCCGAAAATGGGTCAGAGCACCCGAAGCCACTCAGCCGGCGTACCAACGGTGCGCAACCTTCAACAAACTCAGCCCTTTCCACGAGACGCTGGAACAGGCGCTCAAGGCCGATTCGTTCCGGCCAAAACACAACCGCAGGAGCGCCAAAGCACTTTTTGAGCAGATCAAGGCCGAGGGTTATGACGGCGGTTACAGCCAGCTCACGGCGTTTGTCCGCTCTTGGCGAGGCGAGCAAGGCAAGTCTTTACGCGCTTTTGTACCGCTGACGTTTGCGCTCGGTGAGGCCTTTCAATTTGACTGGAGCGAAGAAGGTCTGCTGATCGGTGGTATTTTTCGACGTATCCAGGTCTCCCACATGAAGCTGTGCGCCAGCCGCGCATTCTGGTTGGTTGCGTACCCCAGCCAAGGCCACGAGATGCTGTTTGATGCCCATACCCGTTCGTTTGGAGCGTTGGGTGGTGTGCCGCGTCGCGGCATCTACGACAACATGAAAACGGCTGTCGACAAGGTTAACAAAGGCAAAGGCCGCACGGTCAACGCCCGGTTTTCCGTGATGTGCGCGCACTATCTGTTCGATCCGGACTTCTGCAACGTGGCCTCTGGCTGGGAGAAAGGTATCGTCGAAAAGAACGTGCAGGACAGCCGCAGACGAATCTGGCTCGATGCTCAAAATTGCATGTTCCATACCTTTGAGGAACTGAATGTCTGGCTCGGCCAACGTTGCCGGTCGCTCTGGAGCGAACTGGTGCATCCGCAGTACAACGGACTGACGGTGGCCGAGGTCTTGCAGCTGGAGCAGGTCGAAATGATGCCAATGCCGACGGCATTTGATGGCTACGTCGAGCGTACCGTGCGGGTCTCCAGCACCTGCCTGATCAGCGTGGCGCGAAATCGCTATTCAGTGCCATGTGAGCGAGTCGGTCAGTGGGTCAGCAGCCGTTTGTACCCTTCGCGGATCGTGGTCATTGCTGACGAAACGGTGATCGCCAGTCACGAGCGCCTCTTTGATCGAGATCAGGTCAGTTTTGACTGGCAGCACTACATCCCACTTATCGAACGCAAGCCTGGTGCATTGCGCAACGGCGCGCCATTTGCTGATCTGCCAAAACCGTTACGGCTTCTCAAACGAGGACTGAGGCGTCACACCAACGGTGATCGAATCATGATGCAGGTACTGGCTGCTGTGCCAATTGCGGGTCTCGAACCAGTGCTGGTGGCGGTGGAGCTGGTACTTGAATCGGGAAGTCTGAGCGCCGATCACATCCTCAATGTCGTTGCCCGCCTGACCTCCACCGCACCACCTCCCTGTATAGAAACCAGCCTGCAACTCAAGGTCGCGCCTGTTGCCAATACGGCACGCTACGACCGGCTCCGTGCGACCGATGAGGAGAATCGCAATGCGTGACCTAATGACTGAACTCAAAGAACTGCGCCTGCACGGCATGGCCAGTGCTTGGGAAGAACTGGTTTCTCAAGGAACAGCGTCGACGGCTTCATCGAAATGGCTGCTGGAACATCTGCTTCAGCAGGAACATGCGGATCGCGCGGTGCGCTCGGTGAATCATCAGATGAACATGGCAAAACTCCCCATGCACCGTGATTTAGCTGGCTTTGACTTCAGCGCTTCCAGCGCTGATGCCCGGCTGGTCAGCGATCTATCAAGCTTGGCGTTCACTGAAACCGCGCAGAATGTCGTGTTCATCGGCGGCCCTGGAACCGGGAAAACACACCTGGCCAGTGCCTTGGCTGTATCCGGAATCACGGCCCACAACAAACGCGTGCGCTTCTTTTCCACGGTGGATCTGGTCAATCTGCTGGAGCGTGAAAAGTACGATGGCAAGGCAGGCCGAATCGCCCAGGGACTGCTGCGCACAGACCTGGTGATACTGGATGAGCTGGGATATTTGCCCTTTAGCCAAAGCGGCGGTGCCCTGTTATTTCACCTGCTGTCCAAACTGTACGAACACACCAGCGTGGTCATCACCACCAACCTAAGCTTCTCGGAATGGTCGAGTGTGTTTGGCGACGCCAAGATGACCACCGCGTTGTTGGATCGGCTGACACACCACTGCCACATCGTCGAAACGGGCAACGAGTCCTACCGCCTACAACACAGCACCTTGGCCGCCCAGACAAAGATCAAGTCACGGGAACGAAAGCGCAAGGACGGAGATGATGTCGAGGACGATGAGCCATTTTGATCCGCACCATAAATGCCCTGCTGCATGCGGTGGGGCTTGATGCGTCTTGAATCGGAACACTGCTGCTAAGCTTATCCACAATTGCTGGGGCAAAAATCAGCAATCCGTCCTGGGTCAATTTTCAATCGGCAGGGTGGGTCAGTTTTTAATCAGCGCCAACACCCCAGGAGCTCAGGGATCAGATCATTGAGGCCCGAGAGTTATACAAAGACTTAGTTCAAAAATAACGGTAGCAAGCAGGCAACCTGCTTGAGGCTTTTGCCCTTTAGAAAGTTTCAAGCCTCGCCTCAATGCCGGCCTTTTTGGCCATCGCGATCATGATGTCGAGGCGGTCGGCATCCACGATAAATCCTACATACTCATCACCGCCGGTATTCAGGTGCAGGTAGCGTTTGCCAAACCTGGCCAGCCACTCATCAAACTCGGCAAGCACCTTTACAACAGTCATCCCCTCGCCTTACTCGTACGGATACCAACTCATGTAAGAACAGAGTGATAGCGGTTGGAGGCTTATGCCAAAGAGTGATGCGGGCGCGGCTCTTCGAGCACGGCTGTCGTAAACCAAGCCGCCTAGGCGTCTTGGCCCTGCGGGCGGACATCCTCGCGCCTGCGCGCTCCGCTTGCCCGATTCAGCACTACCTTGAGCCCCAATAATTCGAGGACAAGCTGTTGGTAGACTTCGATCTCGACCTTGCTCGGGTCACTGAAACTCACTACATCACCGGGAAAGCAGCGATTAATTTTCCTTGGTCGGGATCGACTACCTGAGGATGGCATTTCCTTGGCTACTGCGACAGGGACGCTGGGCAAGTGAAAGTCTCATTAGCGGGTATCCACTACCCCGATATTTCGTTTCTTTTTGGTGCTACTGGTGCGTTTGACGCCAGCGAGGATCCCGCCAGACGTGGGTGGCGTTTCGATTCCGCGATCTACATGGCAGAACATTTCCGCGCCGCTGAAGATATGCTTTACGCCAATCCACAATTGCTGCTGACAAATCGGCAATCTGCCCTAGGGCAGTTTTCAATCCGCGCGAACAGTAGGAGGCTCAGGCAAACCATTGGTGTCAACGTAAACTAAGTCCTAGAAGCTGTCGTCCTCGATCTATAGCCCATCTTGGGCTTCACGCTCCGCTTGCGAAACTCCAAGTCCCCAGCGAGGTTTGGTACTATCTGCCTAGCTACTGGATGTAGCCTTCTCGCCCTTGCTTAAGCTTGCGAATACCCTGCAAACTATACAGTCTTCGTGCCTCCGAAAAAGCCATCATTGCAATCGTGGGATATAGGTTTGCTCGATAAACCTCAACCTCTACATAAAACTTACCTCATCAACAAAAACGACCTACTATTTATGAAAAACTTTATTCCACTACTCACACTACTCATATTAGGCACAGCAACGTCAATTGTCAGCATCACTCAAGACCAGGACATGCAATTTCTATATTCAGCACTTGCAAGCTCACTTGGCCTGGCCATAATTTTCCACTTCAATGGCTGGCTTACCCTAGATGATCGACAACTCTTTAAACAGCCACTTTTCATTATCGCCACAACTTATCCAGCTTATCTATTTTTAATATTTGGCTTCTGGGCTTGGAAAGATCACACACTAGAATTATCCGCTGATGGTTACGCACAATTCTAGGCAATTAGCAAACTACCACTAATTATGCTGGCGACTTCAGTCCCCCTTGGCGCCATAGTCAACAATGTACACCGGACAATCCAAACCGAGAAACAAATCAGTCAGAGCGAATTAAAAAATCGAAATGACATTTACTATGGTCACGTAAAGTTTATCGTCGACCAATTTGACAAAATAAAAGGGCGCGAGATAAGTCATAAATTTCAATTTAAAATTGCAGACCACATAGCAAACAAAAAAGAAATCGAAGAAAAGATTTGCGACATACAATCCCAAATAACAATAATCAAGCCAATAGAACTTTATGGGAAAACATTTACTCAAGCGTCTTCCACTAGCGGCTCAACACTTCAAGTCTCCTCGCAATTTCTTGACACTATACAAAAAGAATGGACTGACATTGAAGGGATTTGTAAGAAAATAATAAAAAAACCCGAACCGAATTCAGATTATTCTCTTTATCAAAAAGAGCTCATGGAGTGGTACCGGGATTTAAACTTCACTCACGAACGACTTTGCCACTATTTATGCCTAGATGGTTTCCAGTCAGAGTATTCATTCATCATGGCAGACAAATATAGACACTGGCAACTTATTTCAACTTTCTCAAGCGGCAGTCATTTATACAACTCTTTGCGCTCACTAGCCACTGTAACGACTCTAATACTGGATAGAGTTCGCGACAGAACAATGGATGACTATTTCAAGCCAAACGAGCCAATTTTCAAAATTGGGGCACACTTCGCCAGCGACATGAGCAAAATTCTCACTCCAATCATAATTTCCGATTATCTGAAACCAGACCTACGTCGATCTCTAACTTCAACCTTACCTACCATATGATCAGAAGCGCTCAAGTGCAATGCAGATATTAATCTAACTATAGACACTCAGGACGAACGCACGGACAACGTGCAAACCTAATGGACAACCTGTAATTAACGTTATGATGGGATACGTCGAGCGCTCTTCGGCACCCCCCGCCTGCACCCCAAGTGACCGCCCCAGCCGCGCCGACTCTCGAATTTCCCATCGGCGCAATTGGGTTAGGCTGGAAAGGGTTTTGGTTCATCCTTACCAGCTAGCTCCTACTAGCGCTCCGCTGAATATAGGCCCTAAATTCGTCAGCGGACATGGTGTTATGCCGGGCGTCGTAGGTATCTGGTACGCGATTGTAGACAGAAGAACTGCTGAAGATCACGAAGCTGCCGCGTGACAATCGCGTGACACGCCTTGCCTCCTCACTCAGAGGTCTGCCTCGATACTCATTTTCGAACCAGGCATTTAGAGGTGCATAAACACCAGGTGCGATCTCAGTAAGCTCCTCAGAGTGTTCAAGGTATACGAAAGCATCATTATCTAGCGCAGGATAGATAGGCTTGAGTTCAAGCCTGAAATAATTCCACTCTGGCTTCCCGGCACATGACTCAAAATAGAGGCGCTCTGGACAGCAAATTTCAAACATACGATCACTGACCTGCAGCTCAATCATGTCGTTTTCCGGAGCAAGGTCTGCCGCTATCAGCGTCATTCCCCCTCCTGTCGGATAGAACATATGATTCAACCCGGAACTCGATGCGGCGGTATTCAGCACAGCGCAGATTTGTAGCCGGTCTTCCCACTGAGCTCTAGCTGGCGTCCCTAACGGGAATATTTTATCCGCGACCTCTCGCCACTCATGCCCATTTCTGGTATCGAAATCGTCATTGATGCCCTTCCATTGCTCCAACATCTCTATGAAATGCTCAAGAGGAGGTCTCTGTCTGGGTTCGTGGTCGGTAGAGGTAGCTAAAAGCTCATCAAGTGGCGTCAGGTAGAGTTCGGGAAAGTAGTGGCGTAGCCCTACTGAAGTACGCGGGTCATACTGCCCATCGAACCCTAACGGTCTACGGGTCAGAACCATCCAGAGCGATTTTGCTAACGAATAAATGTCTGCCAGTTGTCCATCGGCCTCAATTGGTGCTCTCCTCATTTCTGGTGCCATAGTGAATTTCGCACCGACGTCCCGGCGCTCGGGTGTCAACCCTTCTGCGTTTGGGAGCTTCACCAGACCAAAGTCTGAGAGGCAAATCTGACCGTCCAGAACCAAGAAGTTAGCAGGCTTGATATCTCGGTGAGAGATACCTCCGCCATGCAGCCGACTCAGAGTCTTTGCTAGAGTCTGAAAGTCGGTGGCAATCTCGAATGGGTTCTTGTGCTCTATGGTGTCCAAGTAAGGCACAGCTAACGGCATGACGTACCAAGGTCTCTCCCTCTTAGGATTCGCCGGAATATAGCTGTCCAGTAGAGGCACGATTCCCTCTGGGATGCCAAGCCCCTTCAACACCTCTATCTCTCGACAAAAACGCTGATATGGCTCATCAGTGCCGCCGCGTATGAGGACTTTTATCGCTCGGTGTTCTCCACCTTCATTTGTGGCTTCCCATACCTCGCCATTGCCGCCCTTGCCGAGGAGCTGACCCAATGTCCACTGACCAAAAACTGCACCTTGCTCAATCCTGCTCAAAACATGCTCTCGTTTAGGTGTTATTCAAATGCCTTCAAAAAGCAAGGCGCCTTACAGTGGGATGCTACGACCCCCTACCTATCGAGGTGGCGGTTCGGTGAAGCGAAGTCTAGGCTAGATCATGCGTTCTCGAGCACATTCAGATATCTGATAAAACGCAGACAAAAGAGCTTGCTCTGACGGGCAATGCCGAACCTGGTTGCCAACTCAAGCGCTACTGAACGAAGCATTTCCTATCCCCATAAAGAAGGGCCCCGCAGGGCCCTCCATTTGTACTCAACAGATGTTACTGGGCCAGCCAGTTCTCGACTGTGTCGGAACCGAACTTGGCCTTCCATTCCTTCAGAATTTTATGATTGCCCCCTTTCGTCTCGACAACTTCGCCCGAGTGAGGATTCTTGTAGACCTTGACTGCGCGAGCTTTGCGGCTGCTTTTAGTTTCAGCAGCAGCTGGAGCGCGGCGGCTATTGGACTGAGGATCCAGGATGGCGATGATGTTGCGCAAGCTGTAACCATACTCACCTAGCAGGTCACGTAGTTTCGTTTCGAATTCAATTTCGCGCTTCAGACTATCATCGTTTCTCAGTGTTTCAAGCTCTGCCAATTGGGCAGCAAGCTGTTGTTCAAGCGCGCGGAATTCAGCGAGACGGGACATGTAACACCTCAGATATTTAGTGTTGCCAGCATAGTCAGCACTATCCAAAGTAGACAATCGAAGGGCCCTCAGACGCCTAACGCTGATGCTCACGCCTTGCAGACATGTGAGCATCCAAGTGCTTCATCTCAGCCTGCCATTGAGTCAGAAATTTGTCCCAGTCATGGGCGTACGGGCCATCGACTAGACGCGTCGATCCGATGCTCGCTTGCAGAAAGCGTTCACGCCATGGCTGGGGAATACTGGCCTCGTCAACGATGTTGATACCGGAACTGTGGCGCTCAATCAGGACTGCTTTGCGGACAGCATCAATATCGAGATGTGGATGACTCTGGTTTAAGTCCACGCGCTCCTGGTCTTCAATGTCGTCAAGCACATTCAAAATAGCGGCAGCTTGTGGGTCGCCCGGCACCAGGTGCGAAAGTGTCCAGAGGGCTTTGCGCCTAACAGACTCACGCGTACGAAGATCATCAGCCATGTTCAGTGCCTCGATTGGAACCGGCAGTCAGTCGGCGATAAAGGTCGGCTAAGAGGCGAGCATCCAGCAGCGCGTGATGGGGAAGTTCCGGGAGCGTCACGTCGCCGATATCATCCGCTTCGAGATGCCTGAATAGCAGGATCAGGTTGGTTGGACTATTGGCAACGTTGGCAGGCCAACGATGATTTACGTAGGCCAATAGGCAGAAGAGATCCCAGTCCCAATCCGGCGCGTCCGAGCAAATCTCGAGCGGGCCTTCAAGGGTGCTCAAGAAAGCGAGCAGTGAGGTTTGAGCTTCGACCAAGGGTTGCCCATGTTGAGGGAGGTTGAGCTGAGGCAGGACGTTCTGGATCACGAAGTCGCTGCAGTCTGCCACTTGGTAGGTATCTGTGAGCTCGACGTAAAATTCGTGGCCGGCCTCGGACACGAGTGCCAGCGAAATCAACTTCGTGTCGCGGTTAAGCTGAGTGAATTCGCAGTCCAAAAATACCTTCATCCCCTCCTCCCCTGTGAGTATCTGGTTCATGCGTGCCAGTGTACCTTTGGCAAAACGATCAAAGCCGGCTGGTTTCTTTTATGACTTTAACCGATTGTCCTGAAGAACCTACGCCTGCGCTCACAGCGAGAGAGGTTTGCCAGGTATTGCGCGATGTGATCTTTGGGCGACGCGTGATGGTCAGAGTATGCGCTCAGACTTGGGACGAACTCTATGCCGGCATGTTCTTGGTCGAGATCGAGGGATTGAGCATTACGATCTTCAACGACTGTGATGAGCTTGTTTACTGCGAAGCGTGCGTGAGTTCGGATGGACGGCGCTGGTCTTTCGACTCAGGGGATCGATATGGGACTGAGCCGGTAGCTCTACTTAGCACGTGAGAGCATCAGATGCTTGAAAACCTGCTGAAGGCGCTCTGCAAACCATATTCAATAGTGGGCGCCTTGATGGATCGGCTGCAGTGAGCCAGGGCTAGGCCATGTCTTGAGCCGAAGGGGTTCCACAATCGCGCCTTTACCCTGCCGGCTTGGCCGATGTTCATAGAGAGAGAAGTCATGACTTGTATTTTGGTTGCTCATCTAGGTGATGAGGTCATCATCGCCGCCGACAAGCGTGTCACCCAAATCACCCAGGACGGCCTGAAAATCCCTTGCGGTGACAATGAGGAAAAGATCGTTAGGACAAAATTTGGCGTCATCACCGGGGCGGGCTCATTGGCGATGCTAGATCCAGTTAAATCGTTTGTTCGAGATCACGGTTTCAACAGCCCTGATGATGTCTTGGACTTGATCCTGCGTACCCGCCACTCGTTCTCAGAATTCCATGCCGAAAACCCTCGTCTTCAAGCAGATCTAGCCGAGACCTCATGGATGTTCACATATCCGACTGTGGTAAATGATCAAGCGATTACACGGTTCGTCTACTTCCACCAGCATCACAGCGCCGAATCCTTATGCGGGCTAACCGAGGGAAGAGTGATGTGCTTCCCTGGCGGTTTTTCCTTGGAGCAAGCGCAAGAGCTGCAGGCCAAGCTACAGGGCGTGGTGACTGCAGCACTCGATTCTTATCCTACTGATCAGGTGAGACAGCTGGTGGCCTCGTACATGCTTACGTTGATTAGCGAAGTTTCGGCCACCAGCGAAACAGTCTCCAACACGTGTGACATCGCTCTCGTAGAAGGTAACAAGGTGATGATTGCGATGTCCGTCAGGGCCGGCGATCAGGCGCTTACATTCGCTCCGATGGCCCACCCAGTGGCTGACTAAACTAAAACTTGGCGCTTCTTGCACGCCTGCGTCGTGTACCAAGCCACTCGCCGTCTGACGCGTTCCGCCCAAGGACTGCGTGCTCCGCTTGCCCCTGCGGATGGTTACTAAGCTCCACGCCAGCAACAATGTGACCTCCACTCTCAACAGCCTGACGTCGAGTCGGGAGCACAGGCGCACTTCAACGGCATACCCACGACCCACTGCGAACGCCAGGAGGGCCTGCTCATGAAAATCCCTAACCGCCGATTGCGACATATCCGCCTCATAGGTCGGGAACATCCATCTTAGGCGTGAGCCACAGCGCTATAGGTGTCGGTCTCCCATTGCTAAGGCATACGTTCAGAAGGGCAGTCATAGGTTGAAGACGCTGATCACCAATGCGAGCTACCTGATCGTCCATCGGGTACGCTGTGAACTAGGCTCTTGCAGCGTTAAAGTCGACCCATGAGGCCAGCTAATAAATAACACGATACGAGTTGCCTACCTTCATCTGGACATACCTAAAGGAGTAGCCATGCTTCAGGTCGCGACAGCTAAATTATTTACCCACCCTTCGCACACCAATCGCCTAAAAGGGGTGCTATACACCAATGTACATCTACCAAGTGACACAACTGTTGATACAGCAATAGGATCATTCACCCCCCTTGCGCACACCCAATACGGTAATGCACTTTTTTGGGATTTCACAGAGCATGTAGAGGGCACCGAATTTGGCCCTGGCGTTTTACATTCTAATGGTATTGACGCCTATATTGATGACTGTGCAAGCGTGTTGTCTTTCGCGCTAGATTGTATTTGCACGCCAAGCTCGTCCGTAGCTGATCGACTTATTAGAGCCGGGGCAATTAATCGGCGCGACACACCTCAACAGCTAATACCCAAAATATTTGATAAAGATAGATATATTAAACCTGAGGATCTCCCTAACTTTCAGAGTTTACTGAAAAGCATAATTGGTCTACCTCGCGTTAAGTTTCTAGGCGTTATGAAGGCAATCCGGACGTACGTTGCAGCACTTCACCGCCTTGAAGAGGATGTAAATCTCTCGTATACCCTCCTTGTCATGTCCATGGAGACTTTGGTTCAGGATTTCGACGGATATGAAAGCAGTTGGTCAGACATAGAGGATCGGAAGCGCCGACCGCTTGAAAAAGCTATGGAGGGCATAGAAAAAGCTCATGCAGATGCCATCAAGGATACCTTGATAAAAGTTGAACACGTGGCCGCTAACAAACGATTCAAGGCATTCATCCGTAGCCACATCAGAGATGTCCACTTCTCTGTCGAGCTCTCTGGCGAGCCATCGCCGGTAGGTAAAAGGGATTTCGAGGAAGCTCTGAATAATATCTACAATGTACGCTCTAAGTACGTGCATACTCTCAAGCCGCTTCCCAACGAATTTTTAGCTTTTTCAGGCTCCAGTGAGACAGTCCATATAGGTGGCGAGCTAATCTTGACTCTTCGTGGTTTAAGAAGGGTAGCAAAGTCAGTAATTCAGTCCTTTATAGAAAACCAAGAACAGATTGAGAAGGAACCTTACAATTACACTTGGGAAAGCCCCAATATAATTCAGGCAAAAATGTGTCCTAGCACGTGGATATCAAGAACGGATGGCCTTTCGAATGAGAGTTTTAGACTGTATTTTGAGGGATACATCTCACTTCTCGACCAATTCTTCACCAACCACCCAGATGGACAATTGTATGACGTTCGAAGGGTTCTAGAAATAGGATTAGCCAAACGCAGCCAACTTAAGCCTGAGCATCATCGGGCCCTCGTCGGCCTATATATTGCCTTTGCTTATTTCACCCATCCGACTCTTCACCCTGAAACCAAGCTTGAAAGCATTGATTACGAAGCTATAAACCTTCCTTCTATCGAGTCATTAATAATTCACACTGCGACGGGAGAAGTAACAGACTGGCCTATTGAAGAACATATAAGGCAGCATAATGCCTATTTCAAAAAACGACATAAGACGTCCGGAATCAAGGTACCTCCTAAATTAGAAGCATGTATGGATCTCGCGCTGGTTGAGCGATGGCGAGCATCAGGCGATCACGATAAGGCGTTTGAGACGCTCAATTGCGCAAGAATTAATAGTCCTGGGCTAATTGAGATACACAGTTTTAGCGACTCCTTCACTTCAGACTCAGCTATTAATTGGCTTAGAATCGTTTATCCATCGTTGAATAAACTACGTTCACAAAACACCTTGGACGAAAGCGGGCTCTAGAAGATAGGCACGCAATCAGGTCGCTCACATCGATAACCAATATAAACTGGGGCGATACAGCAGCGGCCAATCCTAGGAGCTTCACGATGCTTGCAACCGATGATCCATTCGAACGCGCAGAGCAATATCAGGCCCAACGAGGCGAATGGGTGGTTGGCGGGCTGGAAACCCAGGTTTTCTGGCCAAATAGGGCTCAGCTGATAACCTTTGAGGGGATAGAGTTTTTGCTGCAACCAGCTATATCCGAAGGGCAGCATCGGAGCCTCCCTGCAATCGCGCTTCGAGTTAATGGTCAAGACATGACTGTCAATGAAGGGCGAGCGGCAGTGATGCGCTTGGCGACTGCAATGGCCTGGCGTGAGGGTGCGAAAGTAGAGATAGTCATGTGGGGTGGTGGTAGCCATCCACATCGAGTAGGTATGCTTCGCAACAACGCCTTTACCGAGTTTTTTTCTGACGAGAACCTCCACTCCCCTCAAAGCGATGAAGCCCGCAAAGCGATGGCCTACTATCGTGAAGGGCTGTCACTCGGCAATCCCTTCTACTCGTTTCTCGGATTCTACAAAGCGTTTGCCCGCTCTCTGCCTGTTGGCCGAGAACGAGGGCCGTGGATCCAGCAGGCCCTCCCGGTATTAACGGACAGAGACTCAATCGCACGTCGTGATGAGTTGCAGGCTCTTGGGACTGACATTTCCGACTACCTAGCAACACAAGGCCGCCATGCTATCGCACATGCCGAACGCGACGATATCGTAGATCCTGATGACCCGGCTGATCACCAGCGGATTCACATGGACAAGCCACTGATGAGACATCTTGCTGAGCTCGCTATGGAGGAGCGTCTTGGGGTGCCAGCACGGTGGGCATATGAACGGGAGCACCTGTATGAGCTCGAAGGATTTCGTGCTCTGTTTGACCAGGAGCAGTTGGACAGCCTGAAGCAGGGTGAGCTCGCTCCGAACCGGCAATGCGAAATTCCTGATGACTTTTACGTACTCGCACGCAAAGGAAAGTCATGCGCTCCCCTTGGAAATATGCGCCTTATATCCGCTGGCATGGATGACGGGAAGGTAGGTGTTCGTCTGGAGTCGGCCAACGGTCGAGTGGCGTTTATTTTTTGGATGGATTTCAGAAACGAACGTTTGCTAATTGATCCTCTAGCGGGTTGTGGCTTACTAAATGAACGGCGTGATAGCAGAAGTGACATCCCGTCGGAGCTCTCTCTACAGGAGTTTAAATTCGCCTTGTACTGTTATGCGTCGGTGGAAATCTGGTCTTCAAACCTGCAACAGCGCTTAGGTAAATCAGAGCCTTTCATACTGGAGAATGCCATGCCAGACTTGTCTGGGCATCGGCAGATCATCGACGAGCTCAAGGCCGCCTTGGAGAGAATCCCCCCTGAAGAGGACTAACTCCGTGGAGGCGTTGAAGTTATTCGACTCCCTAAATGTAATCACCAGTTGCAGCAGATCCCCCCCGAGAATAGTAATTCTCGCGGAGGATTCGATGTCTCCCGGCTAAACTTAGCCAAGTTCAACTCTGTATAGTGATTAAACGGGTGCCAACCTAAGCGGCATCCTGCATTCATTTAATTTACTCTTGCTCAACCATAACTTCTGGAGCCCTACACTTGATCATTCGCACTTGCTTTATTCTGGATAAATGAAGGCCTTCAAGAAAATGATGATGACTACCAGCGCATTTTATCTCCTGGCATACCATTCTTGCTATAATTTTTTGCTTGCTTCCGAAGGGATTGATAATGTCCCCTAAGTTGTTTCACATACTCCACATCTACAATGGCACCTTGCGTTGCAGCTACAACCACCTCATACATCTGAAACAGGTCATGATTCACCGCATCATCAGTCAGCTCCGCTGGCACTAATCCTCCCTTCCTCAGAAAACTGTTGTATAGATCTAAAATTGAGGCAGTTTCACTGTCGGGGTGGTTACAGAAACGTCCGAACCCCCTAAGAAGGCAAGCGTAGCCCACCCATAGGCTCAGCATCTGTCTAGATGCATACTTCGGTTTTTTGTTGAATACAGGAAATCTAGCTTTTAATAGATCAGTGAATTGCTGATACCTAAAATCGTCATCTCTCTTGTTGAACTCCAAAAACGCAGAATTCTTAGTATCAATGTAGCGAAAATCAACCAATGCATTTGGAAACAGTGAAGCCGTCTCCGCGATTGCGCGTCGCCGAACAGCTATCTGACCCTCCGAAAGATTTGGATTTACGAGTTCTACCAAAACCATCTTACCTTCAGATTCTTTTCGAGCGACGGCGTCAAATCTCGAACTAATCCCCGGAAGCTGTGACTCTACCTCAATAACATATCCCTTACTTCTGTATTCACTTACTATCAAATCAAGCTGGTACCTTTCATACTCTTCCATTACCAAAAACTCCCATTATTATCGGCATAAGCTTCAACTTTAACGGCGGTCGCATGTTGCTTAGGCAGAGCGGAACCTGAAGGCGTAAGCCCCGCCCCATTAGCAATCATCAGCGCCCCTGCGATTTCAGACGCGAAACCGATAGGGACGACCAGGCTTGCGCTGGGTATTGGAGCAAAGCGTTCAGTGATGATCCGAGCTACTGTCTTATCGTTCTTAAGGATATGTGGAGCGAAACCATCAATGGTGTGCTTCAAACCATTATCAACATCTATATATTGCTGACTTATTGGAAAATAAAACACCTTTACGGTTACCGCTCCCTCGTAGGGAATTATCCCAGGGTACTTGATCGCTACAGCTCCTCGAGCCACATTCTCAACCAGTGCCTTCCATATGTTCTTCTTGTTGGAGGTCGAATTAACAGAAGACGGGTTACCTAAAACCGTAAACTCAATCGGGATCGTCATAATCTATTCCGGTCATACATACGTTGAAGGAGCCTTAGCAGTGAGCTTCACTATCGACTTCATTTGAACTTACAAAAATTTCAAGCTTCGTCGGCCTCTGCCTGAAAAATCTCAATCAGCTTCTGGTTATAGTCATCGAGATACATCTGGAGTCCATCACGATCAATTAACCGCACGCCCGCCGTAACGGCCAATTCTTTTGCAGACTTTGTGTAATAGGAGTTCGTGACTACCATAGCCTCGTCGCACCCGTAGAACGCTTTAGCAGAGATGGCTTGCTGCACAGCAGCATTGCCCACAGAGCCAGAGTAGTTCTTAGCCTGGATGACCATGTTTTTACCGAACCGGGTAACGAAAAGGTCGGCGCCTTGATCAGCCGTCTTCTTGGTCTCTTTGACGTCATAGCCAATGGTCTGGAAGATCTCAACCAGGAAGGCTTCAAACTGAAACCCATCCATAGCATCCACCAGGTACATGGTGATGAACTGATTCGGATTAAAATGCTCCAGCTGAGATCCCAGACGCTCGACGAGAATATCGAAATAAATCTCTTCGCAGAGGCTCAGGCCATTCCGGAAAACCTGTATCGGGAGGAGTGGCACACCAGATGTCGACGCCGCCTGGGGATTGAATTGCACATTGGGGAAAGCAACGTCATTTTCCCACAGGTAGTAATAGAACAAGGCCAAGTCAGACCTGAAGGTCGTTCCTGCCTCTTCAATCCAAGAACGTAAGGTGTCGGTAAGATCAGTCCGAATGTGGCGGGTCAATTCTGTGGAGAAGCCCAGATAGACAGAGTTGAAGGCGGTGGTCTGTAGCAGCTTGTCCAATAGGGATGGAAGACCTTCAAGTTCGTCAAAGCCTTTGCGAATCAAGACTTCCCTGAACAGCTCTCTCTCGCTGTACACACCATCCAACCGTGGGCCGGGTACCCCTGCGTCATCGCTGCTACCTGCGCGCTCCCGGGTGGTGTGAATGAAGTTCGTGAAGTACGGCTGCTTTAGCTCCGAGTATTTTCTCAATACGTTGTTCAGAAGATCGTTGAGCTGGGCTTGCTCCTTCTTCTTCCCGAAAAAGTCTTGAATCAAGCCTTTGGATCTGTATTGAAAGTCGGGATAAAACGAAGGATCCAGTGGCGTGAGGTGTCGCAACGTGAGCTCTGATGAAGGCGAAACCTGAGAGCCCATGCACCACGGGCATGCGATCTCGAAGGTAGTTCTGCTGCATCCATTGCATTGGTAAATCATCGCGTCGATTCCTTTCTTGAGTCATCGCGCGGTCTCGCGCTTATCTTGCAAGAGAACATAGCTCAGTGCCATCAGCTCGTCCATCGGGACTATCCAGAGTGACAGAACCGTGCTTGATCAAGTCCTGACGGTACTGATAAAAGCGCCCAATCACGGACACAGTGATCACAATAACACCTGCATCTACCTGGTTGACAATCACTAGAAAATGCACAAAAATGCCAGTTGACACTACTTAGAATTTGCACGCTTTTCGGAGAGTCAAATGCCAGAATTCCAGCATCCAAGCGAGATTGAGCCGAAGCTCAGCCGAGCCCATCTCGATGTCGTTTTCAATAACCTCTTGGACGCTGCGTATAAGGCACTAGAGGCTACTTCGACAGACGATGACACCAATTGGACACGAGGGGTTTTTCCGTATGGGCGCATCCATGGTCGCTTCATACGTCTTCAACGTGAGGGTGACCTTCCTTGGTTCCGACTCGTCAACAAAACACTGGATTACACAGTCAGCGTCAACGGGGTTTTGATGCAGTTCGTAACTGATGACCCTGACCTACGCAAGAAAGGGCATCGTTTACAAAAAAACCAAGTCGAGCGATATCACGACAGCCTTCTCGGGCCAGCCAACGATGGCAACCTCACTTGGCGGGTATACGTAGATAGTGATCGTAACCCTGATGGGCCGACCCTGACGGTCTCGATCTTGGGTTTCGACACGAACCGGAACGTTATCTGCAAATGGGTTCACAACTATGAGCCTTTGGTCTCGGTTCGCACGACCGCGCTTTCGCCAGTCGTTGAGATTGTTGACTCGCTGCCGATCCGTCGCGAGAAAGACGCCGCACAGACAGAAATGAAAGATACCGACTCGAAAGATGAATAACACAACAGGCTTCCTGCCTTTGGGTGATGAGTTTTCGCCCGACAAGCTCCGCCTCGCTAGGTGCGCGGCGGGGCGATCCCTTGCTGAGATTGGTGAGCTACTTGGCGTTACCAGGCAGTACGCGCACAAGCTTGAGGTCAACGCGATACCCTCCCCTAATCAACTGGAGCGGCTTTGCGAAGTCCTGAAGGTTGGGGAAAGCTTTTTCTTTGCCCCCCGAAAAAGTGGCGTCGAGCTAGAGCAATGCCATTTCCGGAGCGTCCGAACTTCGACTCTTACTCTCAAAAAAACCATCGCCGCTCAAGTTGAGATGTTCGAGTTGCTGGTTGATGAGCTGGACAAGGAGGTCGCATTTCCTGTCGTGGACTTCGCTGCCCTTGATGAACCTGTCACCGGTGCTGGGAAGATTGAGTTGGTAGCGGAGCGATTTCGCAGGGAACAAGGATTAGGCTTAGGGCCGCTATCAAGTGTGACAAAGCTCGCAGAGAAGATTGGCGTTTTGGTGGTCAACCTTGCAGACGCTGATGACCGAATTGATGCTTTTTCTCTGTTTAACAAACGTCCTTTAATCGTTCGCAATACATCCAAGGCCAACCCTGGAAGGCAACGGTTTGACCTGGCCCATGAGCTCGGCCATCTAGTCATGCATCAAGGGATCGAGACAGGGTGCCGTGAGACTGAGGAACAAGCCAACCAGTTCGCCAGCGCACTCCTGATGCCACGAGCAAGCTTCGCTGCGGAGTTTCCGACCATGAGAGGGAAGTACCTGAACTGGCCAGCGCTCAAGGAGCTAAAGCTTCGCTGGAAGGTGAGCTTCAAGGCATTAATCTATCGGGCTCGTGCATTGGATCTGCTAACTGCCGATCAAGCGAAGAGTGGCTTTACCTACCTAGCGCGTAAAGGGTTTACAAAAAGCGAAGAGTTTGACGATTTGATTCCGATGGAGTCCCCCCTCCTCGTTCAGCGCGCAATCGACTTACTGGACTACGCGACGTGGAATCGCGTGCTCGCTGCTGCCGGCTTGAGCACGGAGATGGTGAAGATTCAGTTCATGTTGAACGTACCTATCGCCCCTTTACGGTTAGTGAACAGCTGCCAACGCTAGGCTTAACAAAGCTAACCGTGGAGGCAAGCTTGCCATGAACAAGCCACTCTTCGACTTTGACCTCAAACGCGTCTCCCGAAAAAACTACATAACAGGGAAAGCCGCCATCAACTTCCCTCATCCTGGAAGCACCACCGGTGGATGGCATTTCCTTTCCTATTTTGATCGGGAGTCCGGCGTGGTCAAGGTGTCGTTAGCAGGTATCCATTATCCTGAAACCACTGGCTACTTTGGCGACCAGGGCATTATTGACGTGACCGATGAGCTAGCAAAGCGAGGATGGTCTGTTGAAGGACGGCAGCTGTTCATGGCCGATCACTACCGAGCCGCTGCGGACATGATCGTTAGATGGGCATTGAGTGAGTCCATCCACTGCAGTGTCGAGGTTGATGATTGGTTCTCCTCTAGAGCTGAAAAACAGCGACTGCGTGAGATTCTAGATACAGGAAGGTCAAAGCTTTCCGAGGTGGGCCGATGGCAAAAAGTGGAAGCGTGGCTAAGTGCGCAAACCTTCAGCTAGGATAGCGGCCTTGCGCGCCAGTCCTTCCGGATGTGCCCGTGCTCCATTAATAGCCAGAGCGTTCTGGTATCGTTGGAACACCAATCCATAGCTCACCGTCAGCCCTGAATTTCAGTAACGGATGGAACGCTGTGCGTCCCAGTCAGTGGGAGTATTCGATGAAGCATGTCAGGTTAATCCGACACGGAGAGAGTGCCGCGAACGCCGGTGAAGCCAGCCTAGATCACGCGAGCATCCCGCTCACGTCTAAGGGTGTCGAGCAAGCGCATCTAGTGGCCTCGTCATTCAGCCAAGCCCCAGATCTGATCATTGCCTCGCCGTTCTCCAGAGCCCGCGCAACAGCGACGGCGACCGTGGCTTTGTTCTCTTCCGTCCCGTTTGAAATCTGGCCCATTCACGAATTCACGTACCTTGAGCCTGCGCGATGTGCGAACACGACAGTTGCTCAACGGCGGGAGTGGGTAGACGCATATTGGTCTAAATCAGACCCTGCATTCGGAGACGGTGAAGGCGCCGAGTCGTTCTTGGACTTTGTATCTAGAGCTCAGGCGTTTCTGCATAAGCTTGCAGCGCATCCTGGCGACGATTTGGCTGTGTTCTCACACGGGCAATTCATCAATGCAGTGGCGTGGTTGATCGAGCGCAAGCCGCAGCAAATTGATGGTCGAGCTATGGCGGAATGGCGGGACTATGAAATCACTAATCATGTACCCAATTGTCGTGGCTACCTGCTAACCCTGCATCCAGACGACGCAACTTGGAAAGTGGTCAGTAGTTAAATCTTAACGCTAGTTGTAGATGCCTCGGGCATAGAAGGTCTCAGCGCTATATAAATGCCTTCCTCGCGTAAACAAGTGAGCTCGGCATGGAAAGTCAAAGCGGTCACTTCGAGTGGCCCCGTTCGGTCGCGACTGCTTGAAACGGTATGCTCTCTCGAGTTGCCAGACTGTTGGATAGGAGCAGGGTTCGTGCGCATTTCGATTTGGGATTATTTGCACGGGCGTGATTCGCTCCTGTCTCAACGGACGTTGACGTCATGACCCTAGAAGAATGATGTGAACGCGCCTTCACACCTAGAACCTGATTGGGGAAAACTCGAACAAGGTCTGCTGCCAAATGCACAGTGAGCTTGCTGGGGAGATGGCTAGTTGTTCCACAAGCGCTCCAAACGATGGATAATGTGCGCCCCACACGGATTGTGCGAATCGCTAGAATGACGAGAACGATTTCGGTAATTGGCAGCTTCAAGCAGCATAACCGCGAAATTCAAAGAACTTGCGAAATCTTCCGAAATATTGGCCTCCACGTCAATTCTCCGGAAAGCGCTGAAATCGTAGAAGAAGGCATTGATTTCGTGCGATTTCATACAGATCCTCAAGCTTGCTCAGACGCAGCTATCCAGTCTCTAGCGCTTCATCGCATACTGCGCTCCGACCTAGTATATGCAGTGCTTCCCTACGGGTACATTGGTAGAACAACGTGTTATGAGGTAGGGCGCATCCTGCAATCGAAGCGGCCAATCTATTTCAGCGAACGTCCAGGAGATTTCCCTGTGCACATCCCAGATGCCTTCGTCGTGGACGTCGCTCGCCTCAGCGCATTGCTTGAGCAAGACGATTGGAGCCCTGAATGGCTTTTCTCTGGTGTCAACAACGAGGAAGGAATTCTCGAGACTCGCCTTATAAATGGAGATTTTGTCGATGACTGAAATCACAATTAATTTGGCGAAAAGCAGAAAAGGTGTACGCGTCATTAAAATTAGACGCACTAAAATAAGGAAGCGCCAAATTGTGCTGATCGGGAGTATGAGTGTTTACTCTGAACTCTGCGCTTATGCCGAAGTCCTTAATAACGCAGGTATTCCTACAATTGTTCCTGAAGCAGAAAAGGATGCTTTAAATCAGTATTCGCTGCAAGATCTTGAGCAGTTCAAGCGCGAAGTTTCACACAAGCATATCAGGCAAGTCCGCCACCCAGAGACATGGGGCGTCCTCGCTGTAAATCTTGATCGCCATGGAATACTTAACTACGTCGGCCCTAACACTTTCGCGGAAATTGCAGTCGCATTTGCACAGTTCAAAAAGATCTACTTGATACAAAGCATACCACACGCGTATCTCGATGAACTTTCCGCATGGCAGGCCATACCACTCAAAGGTCGTTTAGATACTCTTATCGAAGACTACATGGAGGCGACACGGAGCCCTAGCAGACAACTGAAACTTTTTGAGTGATGCCACATGTCAGCCTTCATGAACTCAGTGCGTCTAAAAAGCTTATTCCTTCATTTCTTTGATGTGCACTTTCTCGAAGAAAAAGGAAAGATGTCGTTAAATCCTCACTTTCAGCGCGAGATGCGAATTGCCACAAGAATGGCAGTCGCCACTTCTGAGACAGTGTACATTCCAGCAGCCTCTTATTTTGAGTCTGGTTTTTGCCGTGTCATCCTTAGTGAGTTCGAGGAACTTATAGGCCTGGGGATGATAGTCCTACTAGGAAGTTCAACTAGCTTAGAAGATTATGTGCTTGAGCGACAAGATGAAGGTTTTTATCGGCCAGGTAGCGACCAGCATATCTGGTACAAGGCGCAATACGCACTCGAAAAACTCCCTACGTATATTCGCCGTGAGCGTAGCGCGACTAAAGATATTATTGACCATTGGCGATCCACAGTTGATGATCAAAGCTTGATCCGGCGCCTGCATGATGCCGCGCCTGAATTATCCTCTAGCCTAGAGAAGCGTCTCGACATAGTACCGAATGAGCTAGGGCGGTTAGCCTTCATCCCAGAGCACGTTTACGAAATCTTGGATTTGGCAGGTGCGCCAAGTCTGGTAAGAGCTAGGATTCGCGATGTCATAAATCAAGGGTACTTCGACAGCTACGCACGGGGGCTAGGTGCAGGTTTTATAACCGATCTGAGATATCTTTCAAGCACGTTCGAGCTTCCGTCTTATGGTACGAACCTGTCATATCCTAGTTTACAACGGCTGCTGCTGGAAAAGGATAAGTTGAAAGAGTTCTCAACATGTTCTCCGTTTTCACTCGGATCAATCATCGACGCTGTAGGCTGGCAAAATTCCGCATTACCGATCACCACACCTCCGGTTATCACTCCGGCCAACGCCACAATCTACTTACCAAATCAGCCCATTATGACTATATCTGCAGTCCCGCCCCTTGAAGTCCAATCATCTACTAAACCTCTAAAGATACTGTGCATAGCTGCTGCGCAGGTAGAGCTTAAAGCTCTGACGGTCAAGTTCGCCGATTTGTTTGAGTGCGAGCCCAAAACAAGATTTATTGGTCAGGATAAGCGCTACGCAGCGTCCAAATTCACCGACCCCAAAAACGGATCTGAGTGGTACGTTGCTACGCTGGCTCAACAGGGCAATGTTGAAGCATCCGGAGGGGTCGCTGCATTGTCTCACGCACTTAACCCTGATCTAATATTGATGGTCGGCATGTGCATGGGTATGCCTGGTCGTAGTTTGAAAATCGGTACCGTTGTAATTCCTTCTGAAGTGGTTGGCTTTGATCACGAGCGCTTCAAAAATGGTGAGACTCAACACAGGCCTCATTTTGGTATCGCCGCTAATGGCTTCCAACGAATTGCTCGAATTGTAGCCACGACCGACCGAGACTACGAGACAGTTGTCGACAAAGCTGTGGCTAGCGCGAGTGTGAAAATTGAGGATCCGGATGCTCCCTTGATCCAGGCTATTACAAAGGCATTCTCAGACGTCATCGCGTTCGATATGGAAAGCTTCGGTTTTTACAGAGGTGTGCCTGAAGGTAGTCAATCATTGTGGATCAAGGGAGTAGCGGACACAGGCGAACCTCAATCAAGTACGATGGATGGCCGCGACTCTAAACAAGTTGCTCAAAAAACAGCGACTTACAACGCTGGAGATTTTGCAGTGGAGGTAGTCCGAGCATGGCACGAGGCTACGACATCACAAGATTGATCTTGCTCAAAATCTCTGAACTGGGCAGCCGGCATAATGCCCAGCCCGACATTTGCCATCCGAGTTGATGCCGCCGTCGTCTCATCCATACATCCTAGCGCAGAATGATTCTCGCAAAAACAAAAGGCCCTCATGGAGGGCCTTTGCTCGTGCTAACTGTGACTCACTTGGAGAGCCACGACTCCACGACATCCGAACCATGCTCAGCTTTCCAAGCCTTCAGCAGCTTGTGATTCCCACCCTTGGTCTCGACAATTTCACCCGAATGCGGGTTCTTGTAGACTTTCAGCTCGCGAGCCTTGCGAGTACCTTTCTCTGAAGGCGCAGCCAAAGGGGCGGATTTCCCACGTTTCGCAGCTGTAGGATCCAGCAGGCTGATCACGTCACGCAAGCTGTAGCCGTACTCAGCAAGCAAGCCACGCAGTTTGGTCTCAAACTCCATTTCTGCTTTCAAGCCAGAGTCATTTTTCATGGCATCCAGCTCGGCGAGCTGGGCAGCGAGCTCTAGTTCGAGTTTTCGGTATTCAGCGAGACGGGACATTCGAGTTCCTATGGGTTTTGATGGCGCAATACGTCACATGGTAGGTGATGATCCTGTTCTGGTCACCTCTCATCACCTACGTCCAGGCACTCTAGATTGTGCTTCAGCCAAAGCGACTAGCTTGATGGACAGAGAACGGGATTGAACGTAGCTTGCCAGTACACAGGTACGATGGAGTAGTTGTCTATGAAGGACTCATTTTCTAAGCGCAATGGATTCGCCAACGCTGCTGAAGCCGAGATTACAGTCAGGGAAGACGCGCCTGAGGAGCTGCGAGGCTACTTGGTTCAGCTCTGCTACGACTGCGGATTGAAGCCGAAAGATTTGCGAGCCATCCTGTGCAAGGCGTTAAAAAAACAGCCCGACCAGAACAATTGGAGTGATTTCCCCAATGTTGACTGGGAGGTCAACGAGCTATTGAGGGAGTGCAAGTGGTACAAGGTTTACGACGTAATCGAGCGGATTCAGCATGATTTAGGTGAGCGTAACTACAGCTCTGACGTCTACGAGCATTTCCACACGGAACTGAATGAATATTTCGTCGAGAACGGCATCGGGTGGCAGGTAGCAGATGGCCGTGTTGAGATCCGTGGGCCCGAGTCATTTGAAGTCATTGTGCGCCATGCGCGAAAAACTGAGCATGACTATGGCCATGTCACCGCCAGCAAAGAGTTACACGAAGCTATAGGTGACCTTTCACGCCGTCCGAATCCAGATCCAACAGGCGCCATTCAGCACGCCATGGCATCGCTAGAGTGCGTCGCCCGTCAAGTGACTGGGGACGTAAAGGCTAACCTTGGCGACATCATGAAAAGGAACGGCACCATCATTCCAGCGCCGCTCGATCAAGCAGTGGTCAAGGCTTGGGGGTATGCATCTGAAAATGGTCGTCACATACGAGAAGGACGAGAACCTTCGTTCAATGAAGCAGAGCTCATCGTTGGGCTTTGTGCGTCTCTAGGCACCTATTTGATTAAGAATGCCCAGTTGGGTGAGTCGAACCAAGGAGACACAAAGTTGGATGCATTTTAGATGCTTACGCATTTCCAGAGAGGTCTGTCTGCCTGGATACACGCAGGTAATGCACGCCCCCCCACCAAGACTGATTAACTAAGCATCCATTCAACGCCTATAGTGATACGAGGATTGCTTAGGAGAATGCCTGAGGTTCCAGCCAGTTGTTTTTTGCTGACACTGGCAGTTGCGGGCAGTGACTCATCCAAGCCTCACCTGAATAGCCCCAGGTTTTCTAGGCACCTTGCAAGCTAATTGCGTAACGCTTTTCATACTCTACCGGTGACAGCTGATTGTTGAAACCATGTCGGCGCTTTGCGTTGTAGAACATCTCGATGTAATCGAACACATCACTCCGAGCATCTTCCCTTGTGGTGTAAATTCTCCGCTTGATCCGTTCCCGTTTCAGAAGCTGGAAAAAGCTCTCGGCCACGGCGTTGTCATGACAGTTGCCTGGGCGACTCATGCTGGCAACCAAATTGTTTGCCTTCAAAAAGCTGCGCCAATCGTAGCTGCTGTACTGGCTGCCTTGGTCGGAATGAACCATCACCTCTTGCTTCGGTTTGCTTGGTGTTTGCACCTCTGTGAAGCATAGATCGTAACGCATACCGTCCTCATGATTCGCAGCGTAGAATCGCAATTCAAAGCGTTCTGTTATCGTTCTAAAAGTAATTTAGTCGCTCTTAGTCATAGGCCTTCTGGAGAGCCGCGAATGGACACAACTCGACGCGTACCAGGCAGGGCCTACCAAGCGGCCCGTGATCCCGAGCGTCTACTCATTGAAGAGCTCGCCGAAGCTCTCTCGGCTGCAGGATATCCGCTGCTGCTAGATGATGACTCAGCTATGTATGCTGAGCAAAGGCTGAAAGAGGCCAGAGCGGTAGCGCGTTCATCCCAGGTAGGTAGCGTTAGCGAACGCAATGCGGGTGAACTCTCGGCGAGAGAGGTATGCCAGGTATTGCGAGAGGTCACCTTCGAGCGACGGACGATGACCAAGGTGAGTCAGGCGTCTTGGGGTGAGATTTATGCGGGCCATTTCGTGGTGAGCGTCGAGGGTTGGCATATATCGATCTACAACGACAATGACACGCTCGACCACTGCGAAGAATGCGTGAGTCCAGAAGGACTCCGATGGTCGTTTGGCGCAGGGGATCGATTTGGAACAGATCCCATTGCGTTACTCAGCACATGGGAGCATCAGACGCTTGAACGTCTCCTAAAGGCGCTCTAGGGAGCCAAGGTCGAGCGGGCCTCTACGAGGGCGGCTGTCGTTAACCAAGCCTCGAGTTGCCGAGTCTTGGCCCTGCGGGCTTTCATCCTCCCGCCTGCGCGCTCCGCTTGCCAATGATCGCACTTCACTTTTCCACCAGGATTGCCGGGTCAACATTTATCGTGATTGAGACAACACAGGATATTCGCCGCCTACGGTTCCGGTCTTAACCTTCGATTTGACCTGTTCGAATCGCTAACCTGACCGCTTGTGCAGTTGTTGCGACTCCAAGACGTCGGCGGGCCAAGCGCAGGTGATTCTCAACAGTACGCTCAGACAAGCCAAGAGTTGCAGCTATATCCGCTTGCCGGCGTCCTGCCGATATCCAAGCCAGAACCTCACGCTCTCGCCGTGAAAGGCTGTTAACCACCTCACCCACTGGTGCCTCGAGTAAACGTCGAGCGGAGAAAAAAGCCGCCGTAGCGACGATACTTAATCCAAGCCGTACTCGCGCCGATCCATTTATCCCTTCACCGCCAAAGCTCATGGCACCTTCAAGCCCCAACGGCCCGAATACGGGAACCTGCAATCCCTGTAGACCCGGCCCGCTAGGTGAGCGTATGACCTGATAGCAGTCTTCGCCATGCAGGTGCTGTTTCTTCCAGAAAAAGGCTTCACGAGCACTCAGAATATGACGAGTAACCGGGCAGCGTCTTACGTACGTCTCAGCATCAACCCCTTGGCCTTCGCCAAACCAATCCCCCTCGACCCAATAAAGGCGTTCGACAACCTCTTCGCTTGCGGAAGAAGCCGAAAAGAGTACAAAACGATCATACCCATAGGGCCTAGCAATCCGACGGACGACATCTTGGATTGTGCCGAGATCGCGCGCCGCTTCAATTTCGAGAGCGGCGAGCAACGTTGCCTCTACAGGCGCGTTATTCAAGTCGGCTCAACCTCCTTCAGAAGAGCGCCCGCCGCTAATTTACCCAAGTTATTCCCCGCCAGAGGGCTGTCACCGGTTAGCAATTTTCGGTCTTTGAAAGTAGCCCCGGAAATCCCCTCATTGATAATCTCGACCCCCAGCGCCTTTAACTGCTCGCCAAACTTCCAGGTCAAATGGCCAGGCATGTAGCCGATTTCAGGTGTCTTCGCGTCAAGAGAGTCGGGAAAAGCGCACATCTTGTAGCCGTTGAAAATATAGGAGGACTTAGACTCCCCAAGGCCCGCCGCTAGCAGCGCTGCTGGGCCGTGACATAGGGAAATCACGAACTTGTCGTTAGCGACGGCCCATTGCAGGACACGTTTCACTTCAGTGCTTTCCGGCAACCCAATCAGAGCCCCGTGACCACCAGGTATAAAGACGCCTATGTAGTCCGAGTCATCACCCAACGCTGTTTCTATCACGTCAGCCAGCTTCAGAGGGCTTTTGAACTGCTCGCGGTATTTAGCGTAGAAATCCTTCACCTCAGTATCTTCTGAAGGCATGGCCCAAAACTCAAATTTCACCGGGTTGCCAGACAGCGTCGCGACATCGAAAGCAAAGCCTGCTTTATCGAGGTGATACATAGGCAGCAAGGTTTCAACAGGATGGTTGCCCGTGGAAAACATCGTGCCGTTGTCTGTCAGCAAATATCGCTCATCCGCGCCAATCAGTAGGATCTTCCATCGCCCACCTTTGTAAGCGTTGGGATAGTCAGCACCACTGAGATCAGATTTCGGGGAAGTGAACTGGCTTAGCGAATATGGCGATGGGAAAAAGGCGTTGTCCTCTGCATGATCTGGCGCTGGGCGTTTGTCGTCACTCTGCGATGTAGCCATGGTCTGTCCTCGATTGGGCCAAATATTGAATGCAATCCTAGTAGCGCGACGTAGAGCTTGCAATGAGGGAATTCCCCTAAAAACCCGATCCGTCATCCGACGTTCTCGTCGAGGATCAAATCTAATGAATAGGCTATTTAGGCTGAGGTTAGGCCATTGCGATTGGCGAACGTAATCACTTTGGCGAATCGGGCTCGCAACCTCTGACCCCTCAGTTCGATCTAAGTGAAAGATTGAGTGTATTCAGGGCTTTCACTAAGCGACAAAAGAACTACGCAGGTGACCGGTTTTTGATGGTAATGGCTGCTAGCGATGAGTTCATAAAGGGAGCTGATGACAGCTCGAAAGGCCGTAGACTTAACGCCCTCGTACTTCTAGCTACGGAACGCCAGAGAGTACGAGGGAAACTTAACTCAAGTTACTGATGTTCAGCGACTCAGCAACCTCTTGAGCACGAGTAGAGCAACAGCACCGATTGCCAGTGCAGCAACTGGCTTCTCTTTGACGAACGTAGACACGCTGTCCAGTGCATCGCCGTAGGTTTGTGTCAGCTGACCTGCAGCTTGGCGTCCAGCACCTTCAGCTTCAATCTTTGAATCACCCAGCATTTTGCCTACGGCGCTCTGAGCTTTGCCTGCAACCTTCTCTACAACACCTTCGACCTGTTCGCTCTTCATGATTAACAAAACCTTCGTCTGTAATTGGGTAGCCCAGGAGAAGCCTGGGCTTGAGGCAACCTGCACAGAGTTAGGGAGATGCGCTCAATGATTAGTTCAAAGTTGATGAACCTCTGGATTCATCCGCAAGACACCTACCATTTCTTGTGCTGCGCTATGCTGAGCGTCCCCTAAGGAGAACACGTCAATGCCAAAGGAATACTCGCTGCCGGATGTGCTGGAAAGGATGTATCAAAACCAGTTCGTCTTGGAGGCAGCAATAATGGAGTTGACCCTCAACGTAGAAGCGCACGGTCATGCGGACGTAGGAGATAACGTCCGGGGCGCCCTGGAGGCAATCGGCGAGAACGCGGGCCACCTAAAACAGGGCTTGGCGCGTCTCAGCAAGCTCCCATGAGGCAGCCACTATTTGATTTTGATCTCAAACGTGTCTCACACGAGCACTACATCACTGGAAAAGCTGCGATCAATTTTCCGCACGCATGGAGCACCACGGGTGGATGGCATTTTCTGTCGTATTTTGAGCGAGAATAAGGTGTGGCCAAGGTGTCACTGGCAGGCATTCATTATCCTAACACCACCGGATACTTTGGAGACCTGGGGATCGCCGACGTCACCGATCAGCTAGCTGACCGTGGCTGTGCTGTTGAGGGACGGCGGCAGTACATGGCTGATCACTACAGGGCTGCTGCGGACATGATCGTGAAATGGGCACTTAGCGACTCTGCTCACTGCAATGTCGAGATTGATGACTGATTTCCTTCCCCGTCAGAGAAACAACGACTACTCAAGATCCTAGAAGCGGCAAAGCCGAAGCTCTTCAAAGTTTGCAGGCTGCACAAAGTGGAGGTTTGGCTAAGCTCGAAGTAACGTCACTACCGCACTTTGGAAAGCAGCCGCCTGGAGCGAGCTGAACGAGGGCAAAGGATATGCGCAAAAAAGCTCAGTCTTTGTTTATCCCGCTTCTGATTCTCTGCGCTGTCCTTTGGGCAATGGGAAAAAAAGACTCGCCTCCAGTTCTCGCCCCGCTTAACCAACAGGCCACGCCGAGCATGCCAGTCTCTGCCCCATTACCAGCAAACCGGCCAGCACGACCTCCAGCAGTCGATCAGTTCGTAAACGCTGATAAATTGAATTTGCGTAATCAGCCTGGTGGCAAGGTCATCTCCACCCTGAAACGCGGGGAGAAGGTACAGGTATACGAAAAGAAGAATGGCTGGGTTCGCGTCAGCTTGGATGGCCAGCCAGCTAAATGGATATCGTCCAAAAGCCTGTGCGACGGGGCGAACTGCTACGCCGCTACCAAACCGGAACCAGTCCGTCAGGCGAGACCTGCTCCTCTGCCTGTTCCTCGGCAAGCGCCGAGTCATGGATCCTCCTGCCCTTGTTCGTCCGGCACCGTTTGTATAGGGCCTAGGGGCGGTAGATACTGCATTACCTCAGGGGGAAACAAGCGCTATGGGGTTTGATGGGATATTTATTACTTCTTGTCGAAACATCCTGATGAGTAGCCCAGCAGTCGAACATAAACGTCAGTGCGGCTGTGAAAAGCTGTCCTGAATCCACTAAGCCGCAGAGAAGAACGCCACTTTAGCGGTAAGACGATCCGCCAAACCTGATAGCTCGATGCTAGCTGCCGCCACTTGGCGCGCGCCGTTGGCAGACTCAACAGTCGAGCCATGAATGCGGTTAATATTTTCAGCAACCTCATCGGTCACGCTACTCTGCTGCACGGAGGCGCTCGCGATCTGGGCGTTCATATGACTGATTGCGGCAACCTGCTCGCTGATCCTTGCCAATGCATTCTGCGCGCTGCGGGTTTGTGTGACCGTTTGGCTCGCTAGCTCGCAACTATCGCGCATAGTTTGGGATGCCGTTTCGGTACCCCATTGAAGCGTACTGATCATCTCCCGAATTTCCTCGGTCGACTGCTGTGTACGATTGGCCAAAGAACGCACTTCGTCAGCTACCACCGCAAACCCACGCCCGTGCTCTCCAGCTCTCGCTGCCTCAATGGCAGCGTTCAAGGCAAGCAAATTGGTTTGTGAGGCGATAGAGTTGATTACGTCGATCACTGACGCGATATTTTCACTGTGTTTGGACACCTGGTTCACGGTAGCAGTGGTTTGCTCGAGAGTTACTGCCAACTGTTCAATGGCAAGCGTGGTGCTTGCAACCAATTTGTTCCCACTTCCCACTTCAGTATCAGCCAACCGGGAGGCATCAGCGGCCTGCGCGGCATATCCAGATACCTCATTAACCGTCGCGGCCATTTGCATCATGGCTGCGGCTACCTGCTCCGCTTCGCGGGTTTGTAAGCTGGTCTGCTCATTGTTAGCCGATGATGCGGCAGACAACTGGGTGGACGAGTGATTGACCTCTTGGGCCGCCTTACGTACTTGCTGAATAGTCTCTCCGAGATGTCCTAGCGCGTCTTTCAGGACGCCCATCACACTGCCGGGATAATCTGTGGAAATCGTCTGATTCAGATCACCAGCTGCCAGTCGCTCGATGGCCAATGCAACATCTGTGGGCTCGGCACCCAGCGTGGATTTAACGAAGCGAATAATTACAGCCGACAACGTGATGCTCAGCAGCAAAGCAATACCTGTCGCGATAAGCATCAGCGTACTGAACTGGCTTGCGGTTGCCTGCACTGCTCCCAGCTTTGCCTTGATTGATACTTCCTCGTAGTCGATCAGTGCATTGACGCGTTTCAGCCACTCACTGTAATCCAAAGACGTTTGACGCATCAGCAGCGCCTGAGCTCCTGGGATGTCACCCGCTTGGCGCAGGGAGATTACCACCCTGGTGGAGTTAAGGGTTTGTTGTTCGATGTCCTTGATAGCGTTCAGTAATCGAACCTCCTCGACTGTTACGCTTGCGTCCTTGAACAACTGATCCATTGGAGCCGCCGAATCGGAGTAGGCCTTTTCCAAGGCTGTGACCTCCGATAGGTGTTTTGCCAAATCTGTATCAGTCTTCACCAGCACCGCATCCCGAATAGCGATGGCGCGGTTATGGACACTGCCTCGGAAATTAATTGCATAGCGCTGCACTTTTGAGGCATTTTCGCTTACGTCGCCCAAGGTGGAGTCAATGAACGCAACGCGGTGAATGCCAATGGCGGTTATCAATATGAGCAGCGCCAGGATGGCCGCGAAACTAAGCCCTATGCGTGTGGCCAACGAAAGCGTTTTCTTCATATATATCTCGGAAACATGACCTGTACAGGCCTCTGTTGATTTGGAAGACGCGAACGGTGCTACCAGCCCATCACGCTTGATGCCTTGACGATACGTAGACTGAGTAAGGTCATCTAGTAAGTAATACGCACCGATATGATAGCGTATTGCTATCAAAATGTTGCGTATGCTCTGCAGTGGGCCTCGCGAGTTGCCTGGGGCGTTTCTGCGCGGCTACGGCAGTCGGATGCAACGAGGGAGGTCGCAAAGCCAACGGGCATCGCCATGGGGGTACCAGTAAGCCAGTTGAAGGCGAGCAACTTTGAAAAAGAGTGAGCTTCCAGTAAAACCTGCTTTACCTGCGGCCTTCCCTTTACGTGGAGGAAGAAATGGGCGCGCTGATGGAAGGAGGTTCGTTATTGCCGGAGCGCTGCCGGCGCAACATAAGTTGAGCCAAAAAAAGGGCCATCAATAGGCCCTTTGTACTCACCAGAGATTACTTGACGAGCCAAGACTCTACTGTCGCAGCGCCGTGATCACTTTTCCACTGTTTCAAGCCTCTGTGGTTACCGCCTTTCGTCTCAATGGTTTCACCGGTGTGTGGGTTCTTATAAACCTTCACTTTGCGGGCTTTACGTGTGCCGGTTTTTGGCGCAGTAACTGGAGCGCGATGACTAGCCTGTGGATCAAGCAGGTTGATCACATCTTTCAGGCTGTAGCCATATTTTGCGAGCAAATCGTGAAGCTTCGTTTCAAATTCAATTTCTTTTTTGAGACCGGCGTCGCCCTTAAGAGCTTCGAGAGCTTGAAGTTGCTCGGCGAGGTGTTTCTCAAGCTGGCGGAATTCTGCTAGTTTGGACATGGGAATTTCCTGAGGGTTTAGTATAGTCACGTTACTACAGAATAGACACTCGAATGAAGCAGAAGTATCAATATTTAGAAAGCTGCTCGTGTATCCACCTCAAGAATGAACCAATGAGCATGCGTGCGGTTGATACTTAACAATAGAGTGCTGAGAGTGTGAGGAGATCAAAGGTGAACACAGCGCAATTGATCGCGCAGGGGGAAAAGGCATCACAGGTTGTTTTGTGGGGCCAGTTGTCGCGCACACTGATTTTTTGTGGCATCTCCCGCCAGATGGCCATACCTGTCGTTGATCTGTTTGAAGTGATCGATATCGTCCATAGCGAAGTGGCAGAATGTAATTCGGTAGTTGCTACGGCATTACCTCCCAGGTCATCGCATCCGGTGTTGTCCTGCCCTGGCACGCACCAATTACGCGTTTCTTGGCGACCGTAGTGACATATTTTTGGGTATCCCTGGCGGGATTTTTGCCCCTTCACTGGCGGTAGGAGCCGCTGTCGGCGCGGATGCCGCAGAGCTGTTCCAACTGGCCGCGCAGCCAACTATCGCACTCTGTGTGATGGGTTTTCTGGCTGCGGTCACTCAGTCTCCAATCATCTCCGCCACTATTGTGATGGAGATGATTTAAAGTCACATTATGGTGATCAGCCTCATCGCGCTAGCCTTGATTGCCAAGGCCGTGAGCTCAAGAATGGTGCATGAGTTGTACGAGCAATTGGCAGGGAGCGTTCTCCAGACCGGAGAGCCCAATGCCACGCCAAAGAATCAGGTCTGATGGGCTTTACCGGGGCATCGTGCTGCGTAACGTAAGTTAAAAGGCGCGCCAGTAAAACGTACTTTTCATCCGGATCTAAAGCTTAAATTGGGCTACCAGCTGATTGAAGGACACTGCAAGCCTCGATAGTTCGTGGCTCGAAGCATTGGTCTGATGTGCTCCTGTAGCAGTTTGAGCTGATAAGCTTTGAATGTTCACGAGATTACGATCTACCTCACGAGCAACCTGTGCCTGTTCTTCCGAGGCGCTTGCGATCACCAGATTCCGCTCTGTAATTGCAGCGACGCCTTCAGTGATCGATTCCAGCGCAACGCCTGCAGCCTGCGCCAACTGACGTGTGTTATCTGCCTGGCGCTGACTCTTACTCATGGTTTGTACTACTGAGGTAGCGCTTGTTTGCGCGCTATTAATCATCCCCTCAATTTCGACAGTGGAGGACTGGGTGCGATGAGCCAAGGCTCTCACCTCGTCAGCCACCACCGCAAAGCCGCGACCTTGCTCCCCAGCTCGAGCCGCTTCAATGGCGGCATTCAAGGCCAGCAGATTGGTTTGGTCAGCAATCGACCGAATCACCTCAAGTACCTTGCTAATCTCTTTCGTCTGATGAGCCAACTCTTGAACTTGCGAGCTAGACGAATTTATTTCGCCAACCATGTCTTCAATTGCTAGAACTGCCTCTCCAACCTTGCTCTTACCAGCCATGGCATCTTGATTCGTGCGTTGCGATATTTCTGCTGTAGTAACAGCGTTGCGAGCGACTTCATCGACAGCTGCTGTCATCTCGTTGACAGCAGTGGCTGCCTGCTCGATTTCGCTGTTCTGCTGAGTGAGGCCTCGTGTGCTTTCGTCCGTCACGACGCTTAGCTCTTCTGCTGCCGATGCAAGCCGATCTGAAGCACTCGATATATTTTGGATTGTATTTCTAAGGCTAGCCTGCATTCCACCCAAGGAGGAAAGCAACTGACCGGTTTCGTCTTGGCTACCTGCGTCGATACGTTGTGTAAGATCACCGGCGGCAATGAGCTCTGCAGCCGCTACTGCGTAAGACAGGGGGCGCGTAATAAGGCGTGTGATTAGAAGACCCAAGCCCATTGCCAGAACGAAAGCAATCACCATGCCCGCAATCAACGTGAGCTTAGAGCTCTGAATGAGTACGTCACTCTCACGTTTCATATCGTCTGCTTGATCAATATTAGATGCTATGATCCCCAGCATTTCCTTTTCAGCGAAACCGTACTTACTACTTACATCTCCTGTCAGAAGCGACCTCGCTCCTGGCAAATCCCCCGAGTTCAAGGTATTGGAGAACTGCTCGGCCGCCTTTATGTAGGAAGGCCAATCAGTTTCAAATTTATCACCCAGCACTTTTTCGTCTTCACGTAGAGGGGTGCTACGATAAATTGCGAATGAACTCTCTACCGCACGCTTACGATCAGATAATGCTTTTTGAGTGGTTGCGAGTTCCGCTTCACTTGCATTACCAGCCTTTTGTGCCAGCAGCAGGTACAGATCTCTATTGTGATAAATTACTTGTTGAAGCGACTCATTTACCTTGTTAATTGATGTTACATTGTTGCCGAATATGGATGCGATTGTGTCGCCTAACCTGGAGTTACCGCTCATCCCGACGAACCCGATCGCGACAGTTATCAATGCGCATACCAAAAACGATATCGACAGCTTTGCCGCAAGGCGTAGATTCAGGAACCAAATCATAGAGTTTTCTCTTCATAGTGGGAGATCTGGTTAACCTAGAGGCGTGCCATTGATCAGAAAATTTATCGGCTAATAATTTTTTTTATTTAATATTATTTTTTGCTCCTGGTGCCTCATAGACAAAGTCAGCTCTGTATATAAATCTTGGAAATATTGCCTTTAATAATAATTCGCATTTCGACCTCTTAATGCTGTAGTTTGAAATATGTATTCTAGAAACGCCACTGCCTAAACACCTCTCATAGCACTCATCAAACATAACCGTGATTTAGTTTTACTCTCAGTACCGTCTGATAGCTCGTAGTGTTGCTAGTTGTCGGCAGTACAATGTCAAAAAATCATCAACACAGGTCGCGAAACTTTGGCTCACTATCTCTCTCCGCACACACTAATCAGGATGTATGGAGACGGCCCCCTGCCCCATCGTCTATTGATCGCATACAATGCGCCCATAACGTCCTCGGTGGACTTAGATTTGGAGTTGAAAAAGAGATCATCGGTGTACTCACCCTTCTGGAAGAGGTTTACGAGAAGCAGTTCTGCGTTGTGTATTTAAACCAGATCGGAGAGTACGCTCCACGGCATCAACTGCAGCCGTCATCATTGGGCGCATATCATTGTTAAGACGAAGTACGTTGGAAGCGCTGAGTAATCTACGCAAGCGGAGCGCTCAAGTTGGCTATCAATTTCTCAAAATTTCTAAATATCGAGCAAGAGAGCAGATAGAGAATCTTCGCTCTAAATCTGATGACTCTCTGAGAAAGAGATCATGCATAGCTGGCCTAGTTAGCCGAACTACGCCTAGGCATCGGCATACTTCCCAAGATTGCAGCAGAGGCCTTTGCCCAAGAGCTAAAACTTCGCTAGGTACGCCTTGCCGATACTTGGGCTAGTCGACAGAATATGTCTGCGTCCGCGACGAAGAACTGCCGATTTCAGTTAAAAAACGCTTGACCACTTGCTCGCCGAGCATCGAAAGAAACCAAAACCTAATATTACGGAGTATTTAGTCAAATTCGACTTTAAATTTACGCCGCCTTTTATAAGTAGCAAAACTCTTATGTGACGTCTGCGCTTTCACTCTGATGAACTAACGGTTGAACCGCTCAACCAACGAATATTGAATCTTGGCTGTCTGAGTCAACTCGCTGCTTAGCTCAGCCGAATGCCTTGCTTGCTCAGACGTCTGATCGGCAAGATCCACGATTGTGTTGATGTTGCGGCTGATTTCCTCAGCAACCGCAGTTTGCTCTTCAGTCGCAGCGGCAATCTGGGTAGTCATGTCAGTGATATTCGCTACGGCTTCACTGATACCCACCAGGGCTTTGTCCGCTTCAAGCACCCATGCCACACCTTCTTCGGCCCTGCGGTGTCCGCTCGCCATGATCTTTACAGCGTTGTTAGACGAGACCTGCAACTTTGAGATCAGGCTATGGATTTGTGCGGTTGATTCAGTTGTACGTTGAGCCAGTTGACGCACCTCATCGGCGACTACCGCGAAACCTCTGCCCATGTCGCCCGCCCGAGCGGCTTCAATGGCCGCGTTCAGCGCCAGCAAGTTTGTCTGATCGGCAATGCCTTTGATCACGTCGACCACTGTGCCAATTTCATCACTGTCCTTGGCTAATTGAGCGACTGTTAGCTCGGTTTCACCCACCACCGTCGAGAGCAATTGGATAGCTTCGCGGGTGTCTCGAGCCACCTCGCGTCCGCGCCCAGTGAGCACACTGGCTTCCTGGGTGGCGTCAGCAGTGCGTTGAACGTGGCTGGCGACTTCTTGCGTTGTGGCTGCCATCTGATTGACAGCGGCTGATACTTGCTCGGTCTCGACGCGCTGGCGTTCGAGTCCTCGGAAGCTGTCCGCAGCAAGGCTATCGGATCTGCCGGCCAACTCGTTCAATTGTTCAGCCGCGTCGTGCAATCGAGTGAGACAGGTCTTGAGTCGGGAAGCCTGGCTGACGAACGCAGTTTCAAGGCGCGCCTGAGGGCCGCGTTCGTCGCTGTACATCTTCGCCAGCAGCGAATCGGAGGTTGAAGCTTCCGACATTCCCAGCAGACGCAACGCCCCTTGGTTTTGTCGATGCGACACTAGCAGGCCTATAGGTACTGATATTGCGACAGCTAGCATCATAGCTTCAGGAATGCCGAGCATCGCGCCACACAGCGTGCCTACTAAACCCATGACAACAGTCGGCAACGAAGCGAGCAGAGCCGGTTGCCATCTATCACGGTATGGTATGGCTGATTTCCCGAGACTGATGCGTTTGTACAGCGTTTCCGCGCGACGAATCTGTTCAGCGGTCGGCTTCACCCTGACCGATTCGTAGCCTACGATCTGGACACCGTCGAAAATCGGGGTGACATAGGCATTGACCCAGTAGTGATCTCCGTTTTTCGAACGATTCTTGACGATGCCCATCCATGGCTTGCCTTGCTTTAGCGCGCCCCACATATGGGCGAATACGGCAGGAGGTACATCAGGGTGACGAACGATATTTTGGGGCGCGCCGATCAGGCCCGCTTTCTCGAAACCGCTTATATCGACGAACGCATCATTGCAGTACGTTATGACACCTCGTGCGTCCGTTGTGGAGATGAGTTTTTGCTGAAGCCCGAGAACAACCTCGCGCTGCGTGACCGGTTGATTGTTTCTCATCGGTATTGCTCCTATTCCTATAGGTAAAGCATCGGCAACAATGTGGAAAATGTGAGTCAGTAATGCGCGCCACACTCATTGCGTGTCGTAAAAAATGACAAGTCCGGCAACGCGAGTATTCACACCTCAATAAAATCATCGACTTAACTTACAGGTTGATTCAGCATGCAGGTCGGTATTGGGATGCTTCGCGGACTCGAAAATTCTGTGACGAAGATACTCACCACTGCGTCCGGTACTGATAGTCGAACATGGCAACGCCTGACCTCTCATCCAGGGTCGGTGCTGCGATAACACCACAGATAGGCCCGGTTGGTTTCTCCCTTGCCGGGATCCATTTGCTGCACCGGGGTTTCTTCGGCATGCAAAATCAGGCGTTGATGCAGTAATTCAAGCAATCGATCGGCCAAGGGTTGCAGGGCAAAACTCTAGCGGCCTAACTGATGATGATAACAATGGCTCCAACCGTCCTTCTTTCAGGAACGACAGCGCTGACGATGCTGGCCACGAAAAATTTCAAGCCAGCCAAACCTGATGCACTTGCATTCATTGGCTCAGATGGCGAAATTCGTGGCTCGCAGTTTGAACAGGCGTCACGCTTCTACAGGGCTACTTACAGCTCTCCGCTGATGTCCGACCAGCAGCTTGCACAGGCGATAGCTGCGTCTTTCTGAGGCCTCATAGAGCTCTGTAACTGCCTATAACTGCCTATCAGGCGATAGATCCCTTACCGTATTCGATCTAGCCCCCCCACAGAACGATCTCATCGTGCCTTCATTGGCATGATGACACCTACCTCAGAGGGCGTTTTAATGAAGGTTTTCGGGCTGGCAATATTGATTCCGGTGTGTGCTGTCAGCTATCTGTGCAAAGAAGGAGATGGCGCAGTTGCGATAATTGCCAGGATGGTTTTCACATCCAGCACTATGGCCTTGTACTTTTTTCCAGCGATATGTTCTATCAGGACTAAGTCCAAGGCACGAGCATCGACTTTCAAACTGAACTTTCTCGCAGGTTGGACGGGCTTGGGTTGGATTTTAGCGTTTTATATGGCCAAAGTTTTACCGCTTGATGACGACAAAATTTGAATATGCTGTTGTCATGCAAGATTAGATCTAATTATTGGCTTGCTTGAGCCGCAGCGTGATAGAAGTTTTACGTTAGGGCCTCTTCTGTAACTTACGAACCTTCCCTACAAACGCGACCAGCCGCCGTAGCTCATCAGCATCATCGCTGTGGATAACTTCTAAAAGAAACTCCCGTTGTTCGATCTTGCTTTCAATATCCGAAAAAAACTCTTTGACTGGCACACCAAGAATTAGGTGTCTTAAGCCAGTAACGGGAATACAACCCAAATGTGTTGGACGTACAATTGGTTGGAGCTAGCGCTCCCAATACCTATATTCGTGGTAATTGGCGGGAGCTAACTTGGTTTTTCCGGGGCTGAGTAGATGACTTGGCCGGACACACCCCATTGAGAAAAATTTGGACAAAACTCCATGCATACCGGCAAGCCAGTGCTCCCTTACCCTTACCAAACTGCTGGCTGATGAAGGTTTTGAGGTTGATTGGCGTTTTAGTGGCGCAGCTGCTTTGAAAGATCGACAGGTCGTAGAGGACACCTTCGAGCATTACGCAGTCGTGACCGTCCCACTTGGCTTCCACGAACTCTCACCCATGGGTCGCTCCTGGAATATTCCCTCGGCATTCAAAATGCATATTGGCCATTAATTAAAAATTCTCCGAGGACGATAAAGGCGGTTAGCCCTTTAGATTTGAGAGTGGCAGTAGTTCCACCATTGACTATGACGCAAGAAGCAAATGATGGAGGGATCGAATCAAGTGTTTGTCTGTGTGCGTCCGACCAAGTCATTTACGCCGATCTAAAGGATGATCTCACGCGCCTGTCGACGTAGTGGGCGAGTGAAATCGAGCATGCTCAAGCATAAATGACAGCCAGTTCTATCACGCAAGGAGTGATGCCCGGACGCAGACCTTGGATAAGACGCGAGTACAACCAGATAAACTTGGAAGCCACTGCGGAAAGCCGTTCAGTTCAAGTAGCCCTGAGCGAGCTGCGTACTCAGCATTGTCAGCGTCAGCAGGCATTTCCGACAAGCGGGACGACTCCTCTTTAGCCTCGATAGCGAACCCCGTCATCACTTGATAGGGGGTCGAATTGGTAGCAGCCCCCTCCGATGGCAGAGTTGGGCAATAGCCCCGCACAGAACTAAAAGCGCCGGTGCTAAACGCTTGAGCAACAGTGCGGTGTTGGCAGCAGAAGCTGCGATCAGTTAATTGTGGATCCGGTTTCAATGGGGATTTGAGCCCCATTGTGCCTGATGTTAATGCGGGAAAAGTAGCCTTACGCTTGACGGTTAATTCCGTAACGCTTCATGCGCAAGTAAAGAGTGCTTTTAGCTATGCCAAGCTCTTTGGCGACCAGAGTAAGATTGCCTCGATAACGCTCAATTGTGCTGGCAATGACCTGACACTCGCTTTCCCTCAAGCTACCAACGGGTCTGTCGCTGCGCACAATCGCGACTTCGTGCACATAGGAGGGCAAATCAGAACGCCTCAAGACTTCCCCGCCCATCAGCAACATGCCCTCAATCACGTTACGTAATTCCCGGACGTTACCCGGCCACAAATAAGCAACTAGATAGCCCAGCACTTCGTCTTCCACTAAGGGTACTGGAATACCGTGTCGATGGGCCAAGCTGGTTAGCAGGTGCTCCACCAACCTTGGAATATCTTCCTTGCGATCACGCAATGGGGGAATTCCAACACTTGTCACTGCTATCCGATAGAACAAATCGCCTCGGAAGCGTTGATTTGTAACATCCTCACGTAAATCACGGTGTGTCGCTGCAACTAATCTAAAGTTGACCTTGCGCGGTTCTGTCTCGCCCAGTCGATATATTTCCCCCTCCTCCAGTGCTCGCAGCAGATAACTCTGCAAGTCCAAGGGCATTTCACCTATTTCATCCAAGAACAGAGTGCCCCCGTTTGCCGCCTCTATCTTGCCCTTCATACCTCCACGACGAGCCCCGGTAAATGCGCCTTCGGCGTAGCCAAATAATTCACTGGAGAGCAAATCCTTGGAGAGACTTCCACAATTGATGGAAACAAACGGGCCATTTTTACCCACGCCGGAATAATGAATGCCTTGGGCGAAGGCCTCCTTGCCCACCCCGGTTTCTCCCTGCAGCAATATCGGTACATTGGAGCAGGCCAATTGCCTGGCTTTGCGAAGAGCTTCGACCAGCGCCGGACTCTTGCCGGTGATCTGGTCAAATCCGACCAGTGTTTCCATTTCTCTATGGTCGGCCGTTCTGTCAACACCAGGCCGGCCAAGGGATTTACAGGGGATACGGAGTAATGTTCCCAAACGCAAACCTTGTGCAACAACCGGCTGCAGCCAGTCGACTGACAGCCACTGTGGCAAGACATCTGTCAATCGTCCTTTATCATCCAGGCAGAGTGAAGTCAGTCGAAAATCACGAGTGAAACTGATATCTACGCCTCGAGCAACCAACGCACCATAGGCATGGGTATTTGCCTTTATCAGGAAGCCTTTTTCATCAAACAACATGATGCAATCGCCTCTATCCCGCCACAGATCCAATGACGCATCCAGCAGCCGATAGCCGGTTTCGGCTTTTTGGTTGGCCAAGGCCAATTCAATCCGCTCAGCTGTGCTGACGGCCAACGCCAGCGTATGGCGGTTGTAGGTCTGAGACTCTCCCGAAACGTTCAGTACCCCAAGAATATGGCCATCAGACGGGTCGCGGATCACTGTGGCAGAACAAGTCCATCGCTGGATTCCTTCACAAAAATGCTCACCGGCATGTACCTGTACAGGACGTTGCAGCATCAGCGCGGTGCCAATCGCATTAGTCCCACAGATATCTTCGCTCCACGGACTGCCAGGAAGCAGATGAATGTGTTCCGCGCTTTTGAGGGTCTGCAGGTCACCGCCTGTTTCGATAATCATGCCGCTGCTATCGGCCAATACAATGATCGTTCCGGTTTGGGCAAGAAATTGATTGGCCACCGCCATGGCTTCTGTACTGACGTCCAGTAGGCGCGCCTGACTGTCGCGTATGGTCTCGAGTTGCGCCCGATTTACCGGTTCCGGCGCGTGTCGAAGCGTAGGGTTGACGTTTTTGTCCAGGCAGCGCCTCCAGGAGTCGCCCACTGGATAGCGCAAGACCGAAGCAGGTGTTTCAGCGCCATTGAGGACGCTCTCCCAAGCGGCCAATACCTGACCGTCGTGTTCTGGTCTCGGGTAGACGAATTCCAGGTACGGAGCATTCATAGACACACCCTCTATTCTTATTATTGATGTCCCTGTCTGGTTTTCAGGGCGAGAGCTAAAAGTACAATACGCCCATTCAAACCACGCACCTCATAGAGGTGCGTCTTAACTGTACCCCTTCACCCGCACGCGCGCACCCCCACACACAGATGAAGAAGATCAGCGGCGTCGTATTGGTTTATTCAAAGCCCGAACGACATCCAGATTTGCCTCCCCTTGAAATCGAACGAAAATCATCCACTCATCCGTCCGAGAATCAAACGGTTTACCCATCAACCCGCCCAAAGAAAACTTAGAGTCAATAATTAATACCATAGAAATCAATTGACTAAATATCATCGACGTTATGGCATGCCGTTTGCTCTCTCTTACTTCGCAGCCGCAAAGAAGCTGCTCACATGCAGTGAAGCGTCACACGCTCAAGAGCCTAAGCCGGCAACGGCAATACGGAGGATGGTGCATAACAACACCATTCGACCGATAACAAACAAAAGGACATAGACCCGTGACATTACAAATTAATATTGATAACGGTGGAACACTCACCGACATCTGCATACTCACCGATACCGACGTCAAAAAGACCAAGGTACTCACCACTCCCTATGATCTAAGCAACTGTTTTTTCGAAGGCCTGAAAAAAGCCTCCGGCGTGCTTTATGGGGAGCCCGATGTACGGCGGCTGCTTGAGGAAGTAGACCTGATCCGCTACTCCACAACTCAAGGCACTAATGCAATATGCGAGAGAAAGGGCCCTAAGCTCGGGTTGATCACCAGTCTCAACGACAGTGAACTCTCAGAACTGATAAAACAGCATGATGTTGACTTGTACGATGCCTTGGTGGGCCAACGCGTCAGTTTGCTGGACACCTCAACACTGGGCATCGAACATGCGGAGATGGAAATTGTAAAATCCATTAACACTCTCACCGCCGCGGGCGCCAACCGCATCGTCGTCAGTTTTTCTGACAAGAACTTCGAAGCGTTGGAGAATATTTTCCGCAAAGTCGTGCTGCGCAAATACCCCCGCCATCTACTTGGCGCTGTCCCTACGCTCTATGGCAGTGACCTGAGCATGGATGCGGATCCTGTACGCCGCACTTGGACAGCCCTGATTAACTCCTTTCTGCACCCTGCAATGGAGCAGTTTCTGTTCAATGCGGAAAATCGGCTCCGGGGCTTCAACACGAAAAATCCACTGCTGATATTTCGCAACGACGGCGATGCGTCCCGTGTTGCCAAAACTGTCGCCGTGAAAACCTACAGCTCCGGGCCCCGTGGCGGCATGGAGGGTATGAAATCCTTTGCGATCCGTTATGGGATGAGTGACGTTGTTGCTATAGATGTCGGCGGTACCACCACTGACATCGGCCAATGCATAGAGGGAAGCGTGTCCGAAGTGCGGCGAGGTCGGGTTGAAGGTATCAGTGTTTCATTCCCTCTGAGTGAAATCACCAGCGCCGGTGCTGGTGGTAGTTCGATTTTCAAAGTGGTCGATAACAAAATCGTTATCGGCCCTGACAGTGTCGGGGCTGTACCTGGGCCTGCGGCTTTTGGTCGAGGCGGCACGCAAGCAACTATTACCGATGCCAGCTTGCTCTCGGGTTTGTTTGATCCAAAATCCTACTTTGGTGGAGGCATGCAACTGGATCTGGATCGCGCGGCGACCGCTATCTCCATCCATATCGCTTCTCCTCTGGGCCTGGAGCCGGACGCTGCCCTGAGGGAGATGGAGCGCGCATATGAGGCCAAGATTGCCAGTGAGATACTGCGCGTAACCCAAGTCAGCCGGGAAACCGTACTGCTTGCTTTTGGTGGAGCAGGCCCTCTCAATGCTTGTGGCGTGGCCGAGAACGCCGGCATCAATCGTGTAGCAGTTCCTTACATGGCAGCAGTGTTCAGTGCGTTCGGCATCGGCACCTGTGATATCTCCCATCGTTACAGCGTGGTGCTGGACGCTGACCAACGTAGCCACGACCATGTTGAAGACGCATTGGCAGAGCTGAGTCTGAAGGCCGGGCGCGATATGTTCGCTGAAGGCTTTCAAGCCGACGACTACGTCATCAAATCACGCCTTGTTATAACCGATACCAAAGGCCAGGAACTCATTTTCCCACTACAAAGTGAGTCGGGTTATCAATCTGCACTGACTGAGGCTCACATCGCCGAACTTGAAGTCACTGCTGTCAAACAATTGCGTCAAGACGCAAATCAGTCGGTTCGATTCGTTCCTACAACTGCCGCCCTCTCCAGTACGACTCGTAATGTTCTGACTCGCAATAATGGTCGCGTTGATGTTCCGGTTTATCGATTAGCTGATTTGAAAGTCGGCGATTTTGCCCAAGGGCCCGCGATCATCGAAGAGGACTTCTTCACCTGCAAGGTGCTCGACGGTTGGACGTTTGTCATCAGCGACCACCAAGACATCTTACTGAACAGGGAGGCATGAACATGAAAGTATTAATGACCGAATACCTGCGCCTAGACCTGGATGCGGAGCAATGGGAATGTCGGGTTTGCGACCACGTCATCGGTACAGCCCATAAGGGATACAAGGAAGGCATGCTGGTATATGACCGTGATCCACGGGATATCCACCCACCTATCCTGGCACCGGAAAAATATCGATACACGTTCAGCCCCGATCCGGAATGGGTACGCATTCTTGAGTATTACTGTGCCAAATGCGGTACCCAGGTAGAAACCGAGTATGTCCCTCCTGGTCACCCTCCTCTGCATGACATGCAGCCTGATCTGCCTGCCTTGCGCGCACAGTGGGCGAGCCGTCCTGAAGTTCTCGAAGTAAGCGTCGGCCCTGCTGTAATCCAGCGCTCAGACGACCACAAACACTAAGCAATTCACTTCCACTCAATTACAAGAAAAAGGGAAATGATATGAGACGAGTTTCTGTCGATATTGGTGGGACATTCACCGATTGCTTCGTGGTTTGGGATGGCAAATACATCGAAACCAAAGCACTGACCACCCATCACAACCTCGCACTGGGTTTCAATCAAGCACTGGGCAAAGGCTGCAAGACGCTTAACTTGGAATTGGCCGATGTCCTCTCGAGCGTGGATTCGGTTCGCTATGCGACCACCCTGGGCACCAACGCTTTGATCGAACACAAGGGCCCCAAAATCGGCATGCTGGTGACCTGCGGCTATGAGGCAACTGTCCCTCTGAGCCGTGGTCGCGGCTATGGCGAGGGGCTGGACATCCTCGGCCAAACGGACATACCCAACGCCAGTCGACCTGATCCACTGGTGCTACCTAGCATGATTCGAGGCGTTCGCGAGCGGCTGGATTTCGAGGGCAAGCTCGTCATGGCCCTTGATGAAGACAATGTTCGCTTGCAGATCCGCGAACTGGTGAATAGAGGCGCACAGATCATTGTCGTCTCACTACTCAATTCCGTGGTTAACCCGGAACACGAGCAACGTATCGAAGAGATTCTGCAGGAGGAATATCCCTCCCATTTGCTGGGAGCTATCCCAATCATCCTGTCGCACCAGGTATCGGGTCGTAAGGGTGAATACGTACGCTCAGCCTCGGCTATCATCGACGGATATCTTCACTCCACCATGTACCACGCGCTTTCGACGCTGGAGCAAAACCTGCGTACGCACCAATACGAACAGCCGATGTTGGTGATTCATAACTCGGGCGGCATGGCCCAGCTTAACTCCACCGACGCATTGCAAACTATCCACTCTGGCCCGGTATCGGGTATCGCCGCCTCAGAGCATCTGGCCATGCAGGCGGGGCTCGGAAACGTCGTTGCGACTGACATGGGTGGTACGAGCTACGACATCGGTATTGTGGTCGATGGGGGCATCAAGCACTACGACTTCAACCCCGTCATCGACCGCTGGATGGTCTCGGTACCTATGGTGCATCTGGTGACCTTGGGTGCAGGCGGCGGCTCGGTCGCGAGCTTTGACAGCATGTACAGCACCGTTAAATGTGGGCCCGAGTCAGCGGGATCTGACCCTGGCCCTGCCTGCTACGACCGTGGCGGTTTGAAGCCAACGGTGACGGACGCCGACTTGGTACTCGGCTACCTCAGCGCAGAAAATTATGCAGGAGGTTCCATTCCCCTCAATGCGCGACGGGCCGTGACGGCCATCGAAGACACCATCTGCGAAGATTTGGACTGCGATGTGATCGAGGCAGCCTTGCTCATCCGCGAGAAAGTCGACGACAACATGGCTAACGGCCTGTTCACGGAACTGCGTGCTCGAGGCTACGACCCCAAAGACTTCACCATGCTGGCCTATGGGGGCAACGGCCCGTTGCACTGCTGCAGCATTGCGCAGAACCTCAACATTGACAGGATCCTTGCTCCGCCATTCAGCTCGGTGTTCTCAGCCGTAGGTGCGGGCAATATTCACCAGCTACATATCCACGAAAAGTCTCTGTACATGGTGCTGTACGACTCCAACACGCGTCACTTGTTCGACGACTACGACCGATTCAACGATATCGTGGCGGCGCTCAAGGAACGCGGCACTCAAGACCTCTTGCGCCAAGGCATCGAGCGCGAGGACATCCGTCACAACCTGGAACTGGACATGCGCTACGGCAACCAGTTAGTCCAGACAACGGCAGTCATTCCCCAGCACTCGGTGCATGGCCCTGCCGATGTATTGGCCCTCATAGCCCAGTTTTCCACTGACTATGGCAGCCGATTCGGAGAAGGATCACAAGCCCCAGAAGCCGGTATCCGCATTAACACCATCCGAGTGGCTGCTTATGTGCACCATGAGACAGTGCAGTTTGGCAACATCAAGCCAGTGCCATTAGAGCAGCGCAAACAACCACCAGCACCTTCGTCTACTCGCCAATGCTACTTCGCAGGCCACAAGGAGGCCTTTGATACACCGGTCTGGAATCGTTCAGATATTGATCCTGGAGTGCAAATACGTGGGCCGGCGATTGTGGCCTCTGAAGTCACCACCTTCCTGGTTAACCCTGGATGGAACTTCGTCGCGGCACTGCAGAACGCCTCTTGGTTTCTTCGCGATCAATCCACCCATTGATCAATTGAATTTAAAAAACTCGAGAAAGGATCCAGACATGAACGATATTTCGATCAAAACACCCGGCCAGGCTCCCAGTCCAGAAGATGCTGCGCTGATCAAGAAATTCCTTGAGGACACGACGCTATTCCTCGCCCCGGATCCGGAGATCATGAACAACCATGACTTGATGGAGCGTTCGGAACAAGAAGACATCAGCATCCACAAACAAAATGACACCCACACAATCGCGAAGATTCGTGACCGCCTGCAATCGGGTTGTGACGAAGGCTATGAGATGGTCGAACAGATGGGTGCCGCCCCGGGTGCAAAATGGGGCGATGTCATCACCGGCGTCTACTCAGCATCGGGGGATCTAGCAATCGCCAGTGCTGGCGGCGTGCTGCTGTTTTCAGCCTTGGTGCACCATCCGATTAAGTTCATCATCAAGAACTGGATCAACGAACCTACTGTGGGTGTCCGCGACGGCGATGGCTTCATTCACAATGACTCACGCTATGGCAACGTACACAACACCGACCAGAGCATGATCCTTCCGATTTTCCACGAAGGAAAACTGGTTTGCTGGGTAGCCGCCACGGTTCATGAAGGCGAAAACGGTGCGATCGAACCCGGGGGGATGCCGTCTATGGCAGAAAGCCCTAGCGATGAAGGGCTGAAAATGAGCCCGTTCAAGGTAGTGGAAAACTACCAGATCAAACGCGACTTGCTGACATTCCTGCAAAACTCGGTACGCGAGCCCAAGCTCCAGTACGAGGACATGAAAGTCAAACTCTATGGCTGCCTGCGCATTAAGCAGCGAATTGAGGATGTCCTCAAAACCGATGGCCCGGATGCCCTGATTGCCACCCTGCGCTTGACCATGGAAAACGTGCGCACCGAGGTCAAACGTCGTATCAGCGAATGGCCTGACATGACCGTGCGCACGTTCATCGTTCAAGACTCCACGCTGCGTGAAAACTGCATCGCCAAAATCAATTGCCAACTGACCAAAAAGGGCGACAGGCTTATCTTCGACTTCCGTGGCTCTGCACCGGAATTTACCAACCGCCCTACTAACACCGTCCTCGCCGGACTTAAGGGCATGCTCTCGCAGTTGGTAATGTGCTACATCTGGCCCGATCTACCCCGCGGGCAAGCGGCCTTTGCGCCTATCGAAGTGATCACAGACCCCTTCTCCATCCTTAACTCGTCTTACAACGCACCCAACTCGCAGAGTTTGATGTCCATATTCACCGGATTCACCGCCGGCCAACACGCCGTCGCCAAATTCCTCTATAGCTGCCCGGAAAAATACACCAAAGTCCATGCGCCCAGCTTCAATATGATCAACACCTTCATTTGGGGCGGTGTCAGCCAGCATGGAGAAACGCTTGGCAACCTGTGTGCTGACCTCAACGGCATGGGCGGTGGTGCACGCGTGGACATGGATGGCGAACCGGGCTTGCAGCCAATCTTCGCCACCATGGCGGATGTCGGCGAGCAAGAACTGAACGAAGAGGACGTACCGTTCCTGCAACTGGTCTCCAAGAAAATGACCCGCGACGCTATCGCCCCGGGCAAATTTCGTGGCGGCCAGGGCTACACCATGATTGTGGCGACCAAAGATAGTGAAGAATGGGGCTTCATGACCACGGCTCAAGGTGCCAAGGTTCCCCCGCTCCAAGGCCTGTTTGGGGGATATGCCTGTGGCACTTATCCGCTGTCCAAGGTCAAGGGCGTGGATGTCTACGATGTGCTGCTCAATGAACCGGAAAAATTCAAGCACTCCATCGAGGAGATCATGAACGATCAGTCATTTGATGGAGCCACTTACACCACCCATCACATGGGCATGGGTTTTGAGATTTCCAATCGCGGTGAGCTGTTCATGATTTCTCAAGGGGCCGGTGCGGGTTACGGCGACTTGCTGGAACGCGATCCGGCTTTGGTCGTTAAAGACCTAGAAGAAGAGCTGATCTCACATGGTGTGGCTGAGCGTTTGTACAAGGTCAAAATTGCTCCAGACACCCTCATTATCGACCATCAGGCGACTCGGACGCTGCGCGACAACGAACGCAAAGACCGGCTCTCCCGTGGCATCCCTTACGCGGAGTTCATCAAGTCCTGGAACAAACCGAAGCCGCCTGCTCATCTTCCATTCTTCGGTTGCTGGGGTGACGACACCGAAACACTCTACATGGGCACTCCGGACAAAACCCGCCATGCCAACGAGCCCATGCCTAACTACATGCGTCATCCAAAAGATGTACGTATCGAAGAACTGGAAAACCGGCTTGCAGCAGCAGGAGCATTAATGGATGAAAAAAGATGAGTACGCCATTTGCCGAGCATTTGCCTCTACCGGCAGGCAACGGAGCCATACGTATATGGCTTAAATCCTCAGCCTATACCCGGCGTCTGTTGCAAGGTAGCGCAGACGCCGATGTCTGGACTAGCTCGGCGAGTTTTCTCGCCTGGTTTTCACAGGCCCACGGTTTGCTTAAAACGGATGTCGCAGTTTTGGAAGTAGGCGAGCTGTTCGATTCATGGATAGCCCGTAATGGTGGATTAGAAAGCCGCCTTCCCAAGCGGCGCCGTCCGACGACAGCGTTGCGTGCCTTGTTAAGTGAGGAGGAGCCCAAGGCATTGCTCGCTGAAGTCATCGGTGCGGTGGACTCTCAGTTGCGGGGGCGGGTGCCACTGGTGATTGCCATGCCTTCACCACGGCATTGGTTGCGCCATGCCAATTGGTTGGCCGACCAACCTGACGAAACACCGGATGCTGACATCGTAGAGGATGCCAGCATGTATCTGGCCGATCTGCTGCGGGCAGTGTCCACCACCCCTGTAAGCGGAGTGTTATTGGAGGAAGCTGCGGGTGATTCTGCCTTCAGCGCCGCCGACCTGCAGCGCTACAGTTCTGTCGTCAACGTGGTGCGGCACTATGGTTGGTCGCTTGGTCTGCGCTTGCCTCCAGGTACCTCGGTACCTGATAGCGGGCTGGATGAGTTCGACACCGTGATTACAGAGGCAAGAGCCAACACTGGATCGTTGTCCCGGGGTAGGGATATCAGCGCCGAGTTCACTCACAGCGTTCCCAATCCTCTGACCGACGGCGAGTTTTACTTTGCATCAGTTAATCCCGGGCTTCATCCCGAGACTGTATTGGAAACCTTGGAGTTACTGCGCAGACGCGCCTGAGTAGGTTGATGCAACGTTAAGTGGTGCTCTCCCCGAACCCGGCAGTTTAGGGTTCGTGGAGACGCCCATCTATAACAAAAAAATCAAACTCATGGAGACTCATCCAATCATGAAGACCTCGACGCCTGAACTTTCTCACGCCACCGACGCCCTCAAAAAAGCCGCAGTAGACCGTATTCCTGTCACTGTCCTGACGGGCTTCCTCGGTTCGGGCAAGACCACACTGTTGAACCACTGGGCCAGCCAGCCCGGCATGTCGGGCGTGGCACTTTTGGTCAATGAGTTTGGTGATGTCGGTATTGATCATCACTTGGTTGACCATATCAATGATCAGATTGTGCTGCTGGATTCAGGCTGTCTGTGCTGTCGCACCCGAGGAGATTTGGTTGGTGCACTCAAGTCTTTGTCCGAGAGAAGTGCCCGCCAATACATTGCACCTATCACCCGCGTCATTATCGAAACCACCGGCCTGGCAGACCCAGTGCCGGTTATTTATACCTTGATGGAGGATGCTTTTGTCAGCGCCCGTTACCTGTGCGATGGCGTTCTCACGACGGTTTCCGCAACCCATGGACAGGAGCAGCTTCAAGACTACTCTGAAACCACGCGACAAATCGTAGCCGCGGATCGTCTCTTGATAACCAAGTGCGACCTGGCGGGAACCCAGGCCGTGGAGCAATTGCAAGCCAGCCTTTCACAACTCAATGCCCATGCTGCACAAACGCTTGTGCGCAGAGGCCAGGCTCCCCTCGATCTATTGGCCGGCAATGGCCTGTATGGGCACGCGCACCGGCAGAAAATAAGCCTCCCGACCTGGATGGCGAGCACTCAGTTCACGCAGGGAGCAGAGGTGAGTCTGAGACAAGTCAGCAACGATGGCAAAGCCGTTACAGAGCAAAACGACAGAAGCATTTGGCGCTCCAGCACATACAATTCCAGTGTGCATCACACCAGTGAAACCCAAAGTTTTGTCGTTCGCTTTACCCAGGAAGTCCCCTGGTTCGGATTCTCACTCGTGATGGGGCACATACTGCGCAAATACCGTAAACACCTGCTGCGAGTTAAGGGCTTGATGTTAGCAGCTGATGACTCCAGACCACTGGTCGTGCAATGTGTACAAGACATCGCTTATCCGCTCGTAAGATTGCCCGCTTGGCCTACAGAAGGTGAATTCGCAGATGGGTATAGCCGGCTGGTGTTTATTACCCGTGGTTTACAAAAGGATCAAATCGAGTCTCTTTGCGACGATTTATCCAATTTACCAGGAGATCGATCAGCATTACGGAAAAGCTCGGCAGACTTAACCATTCCGACACGCTGTTGGTTTTCCCAAAGAGTTCCTCTCATGGACAACCGAAAGCTGCAGCATAGTGGTTGGTTCATCCAATCAGCTCAACTGAAGTAATCTCTGCCTCACGTTAGAGCACGTTCTTTGCCCTAATCAAACCCACTTAAGCTGCTGGAGAAATCGAGTGAATTAATGAGAGCAGCACCGGGTATCGACTTCAACCCTATGGGGTCAATGAGCGTGCAAGGTTTAGTTAATCCGGGGCAATTCACACCACCAGTTTTATCGGCAGCAAGAGCATCTTTGACTTCACTGGGCGACGAAGCGTGGCTTGGCTGCAGGCGGTCGACAGCTATATAGCGCGGATCACCATATAACTGCTGCAGATGTTGTTGTCAGGTTTGCTCTTGACGCTCAGATCATTGCCACGTGGTGCCCATCCCCATTAGAGAAATAAAGACTACTCGAGATAATAGACACGGCAAAGCCAACAATCTTTAAGGTAGGCAGGCTGCGCAAAGTGGAGGCTTGGCTAAGCTATCAGTCACGTCACTACTGCACTATGGAAAGCGACCGTCGGGAGCAAGCTAAACGAAGGCAAAGGATGCGCGTGTAAAATCTGAGTCACGGTTCATCTCGCTTCTGATTCTATTCGCAGTCCTTTGGGCCGTGGGGGAAAAGACACGCCTCCAACTCCGGCCCCGCTTAGCCAACAGACCACCCGGAGTATGTTAGTTTCTGCTCCGTTACCAGCAACCCAGCCAGCACAGACCCTACCAGTCAATCAGTTCGTAAACGCGGATAGGTTGAATCTGCGTGACAAGCTGGGTTGCAGGGTAATCTCCAACGTGAGACGCGGCGAGAAGGTACAGGTATGCGAAAAGAAGAATGATTGGGCTCGCATCAGCTTGGATGGCTAGCCAGATAAATGGTTATCGTTCAAAAGCGTGTGCGACGCGGCGAACTGCGACGCCGCTTCTAAAGCGTGACCAGTCCGTACAGCGCGACATGCGCTCAGAAAATTCCTAGGGTAGCTCAAAGTTACGGATCATCTTGCCCTGCTCTTCTGGAAACGTCTGTATAGGCCCCAGGGGTCGTAGGTACTACATCACTTCTGGAGGAAACAAAGGCTAAAGCGTCCAATTCACTTGTTGCGGCTGCGATCCTGGCTGCCGTCCTTGACCGATAACGACGTCAATAGCTGGGTTCGGCAAACTTCCAGTATTTCATCTGCAAGAGGAGAGTCATCCGGACATGCCCGCGACAACATGACAGCTCCTATTGCATGCGCTAGCAGGTCAATCGCTTTCGCTCGAGCATCCTGCTTCGGCACATCCAGACCCTCTAGGTACTTTTCCTCGAGCGCAGCCAGCGTGCTCTCTATACCCGTGGCAAAGGTTGCCTTCAAGTCATCTGACTGACGCGCAGCGTCACCACAAAGTGCCGCCATCGTACAACCCTCGCCTCGACCGTCTCGATGATCCCTAGATACGTACATGTTTACGAAACCCGCCACATCGAGGTCGGAGGTACGGGCGAGCGATTGCGAAAGGCTATTTTCAGCAGCTTCAGCCATCAGATCAGCCTTGGAACCGAAGTGCTTGTAAAAGCCGCCTTGAGTAAAGCCAGCAGTGGCCATCAGCTCCGCCACACCGACACCATCGTATCCACGCTCACGAAACAGTTCTGAAGCTGTGTCCACAATGTGAGCCCGGTTGGCGAGTGATTGCGTTTTGGTGATCTTCATTGCGCCCCCCTTAGCCTAACTAATGTTGGCCTTACTATACTCTGATGTCGACCATAATCAAAACTGTTGACACCTTTGATTATGGTCGACATCATAAAAGCCCCTGCAGCGTATCTTTGCCGCGAGGGAGCAGATGGCCGTCATTGATCAACGAGCATGGAATCTATATGAACGACAAGACCTTGTTTGAGCCCTACACACTTGGCTCACTCACACTCTCCAACAGAGTCGTGATGGCACCGCTCACGAGAAACCGCGCAGGATCGGGTTTCGTCCCAAGTGAACTTGCTGCGATCTATTACGGCCAGAGGGCCTCTGCCGGCCTCCTGATTTCCGAGGCCACTCAAATCTCGCAGCAAGGTCAGGGGTATCAGGACACGCCAGGGATTTACACGCAGGAGCAGATAGAAGGATGGCGCGCAGTCACACAAGCCGTTCACGCGAAAGGCGGGCACATCTTCATGCAGCTTTGGCACGTAGGGCGCGTTTCCCACGTTGACCTTCAGCCCAATGGCTCCGCGCCAGTGGCGCCCTCTTCCCTGGGAGCCGCGACGAAGGTTTTCGTCAACAACAGCTTCGAGGACGCCTCCGAACCCCGAGCCCTTGATGCCAGCGAACTGCCAGGGATCGTGAATGACTTTCGGGTTGCAGCGGCAAATGCGATTGCAGCTGGTTTTGATGGCGTAGAGATCCATGGTGCAAACGGTTATTTGCTGGATCAATTCCTCAAAGACGGCTCCAACGTGCGCACAGATGCCTATGGTGGATCCATTGAAAACCGTGCTCGCTTGCTGCTCGAAGTCGCTGCCGCTGTGGTAGAAGAAATTGGTGCCGACAGAACAGGTATTCGTCTTTCTCCAGTGTCACCAGCCAACGGTATTTCAAGCAGTGACCCGCAACCACAATTTGACTACGTCGTTGACCAGCTCGATGACTTGGGCCTGGTTTACATCCACGTGGTAGAGGGTGCAACTGGCGGGCCGCGCGACGTCGCGCCTTTTGATTTTGGCTCCCTGCGCCATCGCTTCAAAAAAACCTACATCGCCAACAACGGCTATGACCTGAATCTCGCGACCTCCCAACTCAACGATGACAAAGCGGATTTGATCGCCTTCGGTCGTCCGTTCATTGGCAACCCTGATCTGGTAGAGCGGCTCAAGACCGACGCTAAGTTGTCCGCATTCGACCCCGCGACTATCTACGGCGGCGGTGCGACTGGCTACATCGACTACCCGACACTTGCCGAGTCCAGTTCCAAGCAAGGCTGAGCAGTAATCGCGACTGAATCGTTAACCGACATCAATTAAAGAGCATCCTATTATGAGCATCCCTGGAACCGTTTTGATTACCGGCGCCTCCACCGGAATCGGTGCAACCTACGCGGAGCGTTTCGCAGGACGCGGGCACAACCTGGTGCTGGTCGCCCGTGACAAACACCGCTTGGACGCTTTGGCTTCCCGTCTGCGCGCGCAACACGGTGTTACCGTTGACGTGATCCAGGCTGACCTGACTCAAACTTCCGATTTGACGACTGTCGAAACTCGCCTTCGCGACGACGCCAGTATCAGCATTCTTGTGAACAACGCGGGCGCCGCTCTATCCGGTAGCTTCACTGAGCAATCCACTGACAGCGTTGCCAACCTAGTCGCACTCAACACGACTGCGCTAGTACGACTCACCAGCGCCATAGCCCCTCGCCTGTCACAAGCTGGCAGTGGAGCGATTGTCAATATTGGCTCGGTCGTAGGACTGGCACCGGAATATGGAATGTCGGTCTACGGCGCAACCAAGGCGTTTGTGCTTTTTCTCTCACAAGGCTTGAGCCTCGAACTCTCCCCCAAAGGCGTGTATATCCAGGCCGTACTGCCAGCCGCGACCCGTACCGAAATCTGGGAGCGCGGAGGCTACGACATCAATGCCATTAGCGAAATAATGGAAGTCGGAGACCTAGTTGATGCCGCGATGGTTGGTTTTGATCGCCGAGAACCAGTGACCATACCACCTGTACAAGACGAGGCCCACTGGGATGTTCTACAGACTGCCCGCCAGGGTTTGTTGGCAGATATCCGCCAAGCCGAAGTTGCCAAGCGCTATAAAAAATAAGGCGTGACCGTGATGCAGCAAACGCTCACACAGTGCCCTAAAGGCAGAGCGTTAGCTGCACATTGTTCTTTTCTCACCAACGGACACGGTGCGCAAATGACCGCTCAATCCACAAATAATCATCCTGGGCCGCAGGGGCTGTTCGTCCAATCCGCCAACCTGTGGGTCAATGTAGAAGGAACAACATTTGCCTACCGGGACTTGGGCCCGAGAGACGGATCGCCGCTCGTTCTATTGAACCATTGGGGCGCCGTCCTGGATAACTTCGATCCTCGAATCGTTGACGGTCTAGCTAAGAAGCATCGGGTCATTGCCATTGACTATCGCGGAATCGGCGGCTCTGGTGGAACCGCACCTTTAACTGTTAGCGAAATGGCAAACGACGCGATTGCGGTTATACGCACTCTGGGATTCCAGAAAGTCGATCTATTGGGTTTCTCACTCGGTGGATTTGTAGCGCAAGACATCGCGCTAAAAGCGCCTGAGATTGTGCGAAAACTCATTTTGACCGGAACCGGGCCTGCTGGTGGCCAGGGCATCGACAAAGTGTGGTCTGTGGCTTGGCCGTTAATGCTGAAGGGCCTAGTGACAATGCGCGATCCAAAGTTTTACCTTTTTTTCACCCCATCGGCTAACGGTCAGAGTGCGGCGCGCGCTTTTCTAAAACGGCTGACGGAGAGAAAAAAAGAACGCGATAAAGGCCCCACCCCATCAGCGTTCATGCGACAACTGAGGGCAATAACTGCTTGGGGTCGCCAGGCGCCTCAAGATCTCAGTCGCATACAGGTTCCAACTCTTATTGCCAACGGCGACAGCGACATCATGGTGCCCACTGTCAACTCGACTGAGCTGGCAAGCCGCATCCCCAACGCTCAACTGATCATTTATGAAGACGCCGGACATGGAGGAATTTTCCAGCATCACGCTGACTTCGTTCCCATGGCGATGACATTCCTGAGCACTTGAAAGCCCCCCAACACTGGGGCAGCCACCAACCTCCCCGCTCTCGGCTACTAAGAGTTGACCAATCATGAAAGCTTTTTATATCAACCAATACGGCAAGAGCAGTGGAAGTATCGGTGAGTTACCTGAACCAAAAGTCGGCGCCAACGACGTTCTCGTTCAAATACACGCTACAAGCATCAATCCACTGGATTTGAAGATCAGAACAGGAGAATTCAAACAGATTCTCCCGTACACCTTTCCTTTGATATTGGGAAATGATTTTGCCGGCGTTGTGGTTCACGTTGGATCAGATGTCCGCCTGTTCAGACCTGGTGACGAAGTCTATGCGCGTCCCCCTCAAGATCGCATCGGAACATTTGCTGAGCTTATTTCTGTTAACCAGGTCGCTTTAGCCATGAAACCTCGCAACGTCAGCATGGAGCAAGCGGCATCGCTGCCTTTAGTCGCGCTGACGGCATGGCAAGTTCTGGTTGAAACTGCCCAGGTTAAGAAAGGCCAAAATGTGCTCATCCACGCAGGGGCAGGAGGCGTGGGTAGCGTTGCCATTCAGCTTGCCAAACATCTCGGCGCTTTCGTTGCGACTACGACAAGCACGTCAAATGTTGAGTGGGTAAAAGCACTTGGGGCCGACATCGTTATTGACTACAACAAACAGGATTTCGAGACCGTCCTTAACGACTATGATGTTGTCCTCAATGGCTTGGATTTGGCTGTTCTCAAAAAGTCGGTCAAGTGCCTCAAGCCGGGCGGTCTGCTCGTATCCATCTCCGGGCCACCTACGCCCGAGTTTGGCGATGCGCAAGGTTTGTCTTGGCCGGTCAAGCAGATCCTGCGCTTGCTTAGTTTCGGGATCCGAAAAGCATCACACGCAGCTAGGGTCAAATACTCATTCGTTTTTATGCGCGCCAACGGCGCACAACTGAAAGAAATTACTTCTTTGGTTGAGTCGGGCGCCATCACACCGGTTATCGACAAAGTCTACCCGTTCGCGTCTATCGCTGACGCACTTACATATGTCGAACAGGGAAGATCCAAAGGGAAAGTAGTGATTACCGTAGCGTAACTCGTGTTTGGTGAGGAGCCAGAAATGGGCCGCAGAAACGTCGAAACATCGGCTTCAGTCGTGGGATCGCCAGATGAAAATCTACCTTCGGAAGGACGCGCCACTCGAGATAGGCTCGCAGAAATTGCAGTAAGCGGTCTTTCCGCTGAAGCCCCTGTCTTGTCTGGCGAAGATGCCAAAGTGCTAAGGCAAACGGCAAATGCTGTTGAGAAACGCTTGAGGGAATTAAGCGGACAGATTGCGAGCGCACCGTTTGTACAAAATGGAGACACTCGAAAAAAGCCTGAATCCAATACCGTCAACAATTCTGCCAACATTGTTTGGCGTGGTTTGATGCTCGATCCGTGATAGCACAGTTTTCCCCGGTGGCAGCAGCCGCTGCGTTTGTTGGCTCAATTAAATCAACATCCCAAGCGGACACAGCTATGAACTACAAAGCGTTCGGCAATACCGGACTGCGTATTTCAGAACTCGCACTCGGCACAGGCAACTTCGGCACTGGCTGGGGCTATGGTGCAGATCCCGCCCCCAGTGCGGCGATCTTCAGCGCCTACGCAGAGGCCGGTGGCAACTTCGTCGATACCGCGGATATCTATCAATTCGGTCAGTCTGAGGAGTTGCTGGGAACTCTGCTTGAAGGACGACGCGACGATTTCGTGCTAGCCACGAAATTCACCAACGGTGCTGCAGCTAACGCGAATAGGCTTGCTACAGGTAACAGCCGTTGTGCCTTAGTGACCTCGGTAGAAGCGAGCCTAAGACGTCTTAAAACCGACCGGATCGACATTTACTGGGCACATCACCCAGATGGTGCAACTCCGGTGGAAGAAATCGTCAGAGGCTTCGAAGATTTGGCACGCGCAGGGAAAATTCTGTACGCCGGTCTATCTAACTTTCCGGCGTGGCGACTTTCCCGAGCGGTCACGTTAGCCGAGCTCACCCATGCGCTACCTATTGCAGCGGCTCAATTCGAACACAGCCTCGTACACCGTGAGCCTGAAACTGACCTTTTCCAGGCCTCTTATGCTGTGGGCCTTGGCATCGTGACGTGGTCTCCCTTAGGGGTGGCATGCTGACCGGCAAATATCGACAAGGTGAAAAAAGTCGCGCCGGAGGTTTCGATGGAAAAGTATTTCAAGCTGAAAATTCCCCTCAGCGCAGCCTGATCTTGGATGCGGTTCTGGAAATTGCAAGTGAAATCGTCGGCAGTGCTGGCCAAGTTGCCATTGCGTGGGCTAGCACACACGGTTCTATTCCAATCATCGGGCCGCGCTCCAAGCAGCAACTTACCGACAACCTGGGTGCGTTGTCCGTAAACCTCACACATGAACAGCTTTGCAAGCTGGATGCGGTAAGCAGTGTAAGCGTACGGCCAATACACCTCTACTTAGGTTGAGCGCCGTATCAGCAAAAGAACCGATTCATATGTGTGAGGTACCGCCTCATGTGCATTGGCGTTGGTACCGACATCTAGTCGGAGACCCTCGTGCCTTGGTGAAACACCATGTGCCAACCATCTTTGTAGGTTTCCCAAACGGAGCTACGCAGTGATAAAGACTCATCGCCATTAGCATTTTGATGACGGCATATGCTAACGCGACACTATCTGCAAGCACACACAGTTTGAAATCCTCGATTGTTCTTTTGATAAAAATCTGGGATTTAAGTCCAGCGATCACCTCCGCTTTTGTCCAGCTTTTGCCGACAGCTCCAAATTCAACGAACTCTTCGGCAAGCAGCTGTTCAAGCAGCCGATCATTTTTTCTCGTTTCCGGCTCTAGCAACAACTGTTCAAATGCTAAAATTTCTAGACGAATATCCATTTCCCTGAACTACCAAGTGTGATTTACATGTGCTTCACAGAGGACAATATATCGTATAAGCTAGATCAGTACACACTGATGGCAGCAACTGGCTGATGTCCTTCGACCGTAATCTTGGTAGGCGAGTTAGCACGTCCTTCAGATCATATTTTCCCTGTGTGGGTGTTGGCAAGCTCCGATCGTCATGAGCATCTGCCAGATGCTGGGCGCTTTTATGCGGTGACCAACCTTTCGACTCGAGGCTTCGCTTACGAGAGATAGGGGATAAGGGGACGCTTGTAATGCCTACAGTGAGAGTTTGGTGGTGAATAGCGAGAATGTGCTGGTGATCCAGGTTCCGGTCAATTGGTCGTAATTCAGAATACAATAGGATTTATATCATGAATAAAGTTGCAATGTTTTTCATCGTTTTGTTTTTGTCCGCCTGTTCCCATTTTCCTGCGTCGGCTCCCAAAGCGGAAAAAGGCAACTACTTTGATGTTTTAGGCGGTGGTTTCTCCGTCGTGATGAAAGATCAGAAATACTTCTACGGAATAAATCTTCTGCGTAAAAAGACCATTCCTGATGGAGCTTACATTGTTGCTACGTTCGAGAATCCTGCTGATAATGCTAGACCACTCGTACAGGAAGGCTTGCTCTCGGCGTTGACTACTTATACCTATAATGGCGCTGCCGCATACGCCATTAAATCTCCATACGTTACGGGAATTATTCCGCATCGCAACTACATCGTTCGTATCAAAATATATGTTGATGCAGGTAAAAGCCAGTTGCTCGAAGAATTGAATCAAGGCATAAACTCGAATCTATTTAGAAATTAAAATTGTCATTTAAGCTGAATATGGAGCTTTTGAAGGCTGGTCGCTAAAAATTAGTGCAACACCTGATCTTTCACTCAACCACCTGGGTCATACCTTTTTGCTAGATCTCGATTAGCGTCCGGTACGCTCTCGCAAAGCCATAGTGACCTTCGCTGAAAGCATCCGAATGTCTTCGTTATGAAAAACCAAGTGGGCTCGATGCGCCTTGGTTTCTACATCACAAGACTCCAGATCCTCAATTCGAAACTGGTACTTGCCCTGATAGGCTGCGGCGATATCAGCTGCTAGGCATCGTGCTGATGCTCCTGGCATAGCAATAGCCCACTCGATGATGTCAGAAAACTCTTCCGCAGCTGACCGAGGCTGCACGCCATAGGCTTCAGCCTGGGCAAATTCGTTAATATGCGTCCGGGCATCACGTCTTGCGTCATAGAGCGGAACTGCCCGCCCTTAGCACCTACACCTGAAAGCCCTAAGGTTATGCGTTACAGATCTTAGGCTCGGAAAGATCGATTCGGTATCCTTTCTTCAAGCAAGGTGTTGCCAACGTACCTCTGCAAGCGCGTCCTTACTATGGCTAAATCCGTCGCTCTCCGACGCTGAACTTATCAAATCGACGATAGAGCCCAACTGTAGTGGTCTAATGAAACCGGACACCCATTTAGGTGACTTGGCCGGACGGGTACTAAGCAGTGTGATTCCTGGTTAGCCTTTGAGGCTATCAGGGTATGAGGCGGATAAGTCTCACGCACGGATCGTTGCTTAGGGTAATGGCAACGTAAACGGAGGCCCGGTAAGGCCTCCGTATTTTGGTCTATGCCGAGCTTTTCAGGTTATGGTCTCGAGCGAAGACCGGAACACTGACCAAATTCGATTTTCGTTTGACGCCTTAAATCAAAACCTGGAGCTAATGCTCGAGGGTGATCAACATCTCAGGGCGCTAACTATCAACGCGACCTCGGGTTTGTAAATCTGCCGATGTCTACTACGCGAGAGTTGCAAAGACAGTTAAACGTGCTCCAAATTTCTCAGTCCATCACGGGGCACAAAAATCCAACCTTCGGAAGGATCGATGGTTGGCGTCGGATGCGCGAGTAAATCTGGTTTATTTTGAAATGACCAACCTATCAAAGCACATGTCAGTGCGTCTTCCAGATCCAAGTGATAAAACTCAGGGCCGGCCTTGAGCTTTTCAATTGGGACACTGCCACCAGAATCTTCGTAGAAAGGCCGACGCATCCCACCAATGCAGGCTGATCGTTTGCATGCGGAAGGGTAAGCCTCAATGGCATGGATATAACGGCCATCTGTCCAGAGCCCGCACCTCTCGATATCTGGTGCGAACAGGGCCAGAAAGTGAATACCCTTGGTCGCCTGACTTCCAATCATGTCCTTGATGGGAGACAAAGGTGATAGCCCTCTTTCAAACAGAAACCGCTCTGTTTCCCTGTGAAGATAGGGATTTGCTGATGAGGAAAGAATTTGACCGGCAGCAACCCTTGAAACAATCAGGTCAGCAAATGCCTTGGAGAATCCAAGCGGCGTATCAATCGCGAACAGCAACCTGCACGAATTTTCGTGATCGATTTTCACTTGGCACAATTCAAGGATCTTGGTGGCCAGCATCTCGGAGCTGGTTGCTTCGTTGAGGGTGTTGCGCAAATTACCCCTCCAAGGAACACCGGCCAGTTCTCTGGCTGAGTCAAGAATCACCAATGCATCCCGGCTTGCTGGATTCTTGTCACAATTCCAGCCCCCCACATCCCATCCAACGTAGTACGTTTGCCTGTCTTTCAACCTGTGCACTCACGTTAAAAATCTTTGGACATCCCTCGCTGAGTCGCTAGGTCTAATTGCACTTAACTGTCCACAGCTCACTGATTTGTGTTGTATATCTCTGGCTGCGCATCTCGCTTTTCATGGCCCACTCCGGGTCGGTGGGCACGCTTGCAGGCCGCAATGTTCCTTTGCCCCAGCGCTGGTTGATGTCATCCAAAACCCCCATGACCTTTGACGTCGCCAAGGGCTGTACTTCACTGAACAAGTCGTCAGTGAATTCGTTGGATTTGCGTAAATCCAACAGATGCACCTCTGCCTTACTGAACCTTATTCCCGGCCTGAAAATCCGCCCCACAGCCTCTGTCGCGTAGCGAACCAACAACCTGACGTCGTTGGTGGGATAAGGGAGATCAACAGTCGCGCCATTGGAATATTTAACCTCGTTGGGGTTAAAGAATCCGGTTCTGATATTCACTCTCATAGTCTTGCATAGCGAATCCTGAAGCCTGAGCTTCTCCGCCGCGCGCTGCACGTAGGTCGCAACAGCTTCCTTTATCGGCTCAACTTCCGTCAGCCGCGCTCCGAAGCTGCGGCTGCAACAGATTTCGTGCTTTGCGGCGTCTGCCTCCAGGGAGTCGAGACAAGAAACTCCCCCAAGTTCACGAGCGGTTTTTTCCAGCACAACGCTGAATTTTTTCCTGAGCAGCCTCGGGTCAGCTTTCGAAAGGTCGAGTGCCGTGTGGATGCCCATTTCCTCAAGTTGAGTACGAAGCTTTCTGCCTATGCCCCAGACCTCGCCCACTGGACTCTTGTGCAACACCCATTGTAGGGTCTTGGGGTCGCAGAGATTGACGACGCCTTTTGTCCTCTCCATGTACTGCTTGGCGACGTGGTTAGCCAGTTTGGCCAGCGTTCTGGTCGGGGCGATGCCAACTCCCACAGGAATGCCGGTACCCTGTCCTACCGCTTTCTGAATTTTCATTCCTAGCTCAGACAGATCTCCAGGCATCCCGGTGAGGTCGGCGAACGCTTCGTCAATACTGTAGATCTCAAGCCTGGGCACCATGGACTCAATGATGGTCATGACCCGCTCGCTGAGGTCGCCGTACAAGGTGTAGTTGCTGCTGAACGTCGCGATGCCGGTTTCATCGAGATAGTCTTTAATTTGGAAGTAAGGCGCGCCCATTTTGACAAAGGGCTTAGCGTCATAGGAACGGGCGATCACACAACCGTCGTTGTTAGACAAAACAACAATCGGTACCTTGGCAAGATCCGGCCTAAACACTCTCTCGCAGCTCGCGTAAAAGCTGTTGCAGTCGATTAAAGCAAACATTTCGTCAGTTCCGGCCATGATCACGCACGCTGTATTGCACCACACCCCAGATCATCAATTCATCCTCATCGGACAGCGTTCTCGTGGGGTAGCTGTCGTTCTCCGGCGCCAGACTCAGCCGTCGACCTTCAAGTCTGAGCCTCTTGCATACAGGCTCAGCGTTGAGCGACGCAACGACTATGTCGCCGTCAACGGCTTCCCTGCTGCGATCAACGATCACAAAGTCGCCGCTGAAAATCCCGGCTTTCTGCATGCTGTCCCCGTCAATCTTGACCAGGAAAACATGAGGTGCTCGAATGTTGAAAAGCTCGTCGAGTGAGATGTGTTTTTCAATGTGATCAGTAGCAGGAGACGGAAATCCAGCGGAGGCAGTTGCGGAAAAAACCGGGATGGGCAACCCTTGCGCCAGTAAGGCACCAACAGCAGTCACACTCATTCTGTACCTCCAGTGGTTCTATGCGTTCTAGGTTACCCAGCGTCACAGCCCGAACTAAGCGTAGTGTTCAGAAAAGTACGCGCAGTGGCTGGAAATGATGCAGTCATCGCAATGAGGGCTGCGTGCAACACAAACCTTCATCCCATGCTGAATTAGCCATTCGTGAGCGTGCTTTTTGTATTTGGAAGGGGTGACTTCGTTGATCACCTTGGTGGTGACATCCGTTGAAGTGGTGTCAACAATCCCTAAACGGTTTAGCAGGCGATGGATGTGCGTATCGACGGCAATTAATGGGGTGTCGAAGATGAAGTTCATGATCAGACTGGAGCACTTGAGACCAATGCCTTGCAGTTGGAGCAATTCCTCTTTTGTGTCTGGAAGCTTGCCGCCGTGTCTGTCGATGATTTGCTTGCACATCATCTTCAGGCTTTTGGTCTTTTTGTTGTAGTGCGCGACAGGCTTGATGATGCTTCGAAGCTCTTCATCATCCAGCGCCAGAAGTTCCTCAAACGTCGCCACCTTCTTGTACAGAGGCACGCACGCAGCCACCACTCTTTTGGTAGTCGTCATGGTCGACAGTGCAGCAGAGACAATGCTTCGGAATGGCGTGCTGGACAGCCCATTGGTCATCCATTCATCGTCACTCTGATCGAACGTCGGGTAGGCGTTACTTAGAGACTTGTAGATAGATGAGATTTCACTTTTTGCGAGCATCTAACAGGCCTCCTGGACAGACTTGTCGGCGGCAGCACGGAAGGAAGCCATCTGCCCAGGGACATATGGATGTATCAGCGGTTTTGCCGGTTCACGAGGAAACTGTTGAATAGGGTCTATTGGCGCTACAAGCTGTACCTGGTAGGAGATGACAAACGTTTCAAGGCGACGATTGTGAGCAGCACACTCGTCGCGCAGCCAATGCAGATCGTCCCTTTGGTTTGACAGCCCTAAAACGCCGACCGCGCTACCCAGCTCGTCGTAAGAAAACTGAGCGGAAGCAATCATTGCGCGAAGGTCACACAGCCCTGAAAGAGAGCTAATTGGCTGTTGGTCAGCCTGTGCGAACGTGAGATCAGCAACCGACGTGCAGCAAGTGGAGTCGCCCGTGAGACCAATATCTGCAGACGCTGACAGTTCTCGTACCAGCGAAGCGAGGGTTCGTGGATGTCGGCAGAAGACCTGGAAGATGATCGCAGCCTCCAGGCGCACGCCAGCTTGGATATTACCGTCTTCGCTCATTAGTGCCTCGGCCTGAGCCGTCACCTTATGGTTGAGCAAGCGCAGAGCGTTCAGCCGGGCCACACACCACTGTTGATACAACGAAGTCGACATACGATCTCTCTCTGTGATTGCAGACATCATCCAGGCGCGCAATTTAGGCCGGTCGTGACCTTCATTTGCCGTTGCAATACCGCTCAGCTTCCAATCCGAGTCGAGTCTGCAAGCGCTGACTGGTCAAGCCTCAGCGCGTTTGTGAAGCTGCTGCAGCATCCGAATGAGGGGCGCAGGCTTCCAGGCGAATTAATAGTACGCTATCGTACCATTAAAATCCATGCGCCTCCGATTCCTTTCGTCGTTTCGTTTGTGATTCGCTGATTAATCGGTATCGGTCAGCCCCTTAACAACCCAGTGCAGTCAGTAAATGGCACACTGTGCAACTCACTTCTTAAGACGGACAGATGGTTTGAAACAAGATCGCGCCACCCCCCCCCCTCCCTCGCCCCGCCCAAGACCAGGTCGTCCGCGCGCTGACCAGGCGGGTGAGGTCGAACGGAGAATTCTTGATGCAGCCACAGCCATTTTTTTGGAGCACGGATTCGGACGTGCCACTCTTGACCAAGTCGCAGAGCAAGCTCACGTGGGCAAGACCACGCTGTACAGCCGATATGCAACCAAGGAGGCGCTGTTTGAAGCTGTGGTGCGCAAGTGCGTAGAGACGTTTCTTCAAGACATGGACACAGGGCCTGCCGAAGGCAACCTGGAAAGAAAATTAGTGCAGGTGGGTACAGCTTTGGCACAAGCCACACTCACCCCTTACGTCATTTCAATCATGCGTATTACCTTGGCCGAAACTGATCGTTTTCCAGAAATCGCTAAAGAGGCGTTTCGAATGGGCTTCGGGGCGTGTGTTCAAAGTGTTGCGGACGCGTTGACTAACGGTGAGGAGCCTTTGAGCGCTGAGCTTGCTTTGGCAATAGGTAGACGATTTGTGGAGCTGGCACTTCATCCTCTCTACTTCCATGCGTTTTTCGGTGACGATCTTGGGATTCTTAACCAGCGAATCTCAAAAGACGTTGCTCAGGTTGCCGGGATGTTGTCGAAGGATGTCGGCCAATCAGTTTTCGACAATCCGATTTAGCTGCCAGCCCCATGAAGGGGTTGGCAACCAGGGCAATCATTACATCTTGATCACGTAGTTTGTGAACCCACCGTAGCGACTGCTGGTATCGTCAACAGCTTCGTTCACTTGCTCAAGGGGATAGACCTTGTGCTCGTAAAATCCAAGATCCAAGAGTCCTGCGCCGGCCATATCAACCATCGTCTGGCTCTGGTGCGTTGTGAACCAGCTTGATCCGATGATTGTGATGTCATTTGAAAGCGCCCAGAACAAGTCCAAGGGAACGTCGCCTTGGACAGCGCCAACATCTACTAACCTACCGCCTCGATTCAGACTTTTGAAACCCTCCACCAAAGGCTCGGCAGGCGCTCCTGGAGCCAAAGCATCCAGCACGATGTCGACACCTTCACCGTCAGTCACTCGCAGGCTCCACTCTTTCACGGACTCCGAACCAGACTCAAGTATCTCGATTCTCCCTAAAGGCCCCATATCGCGAACCTTCTGGAACAAATCCGAGTTTCGAGCTGTGCCAAGGATTTTTTTCACACCAAGCGCCAGGGCCAAGGCCACTGCGCCCAGTCCCAGCGTGCCTGTGATGCCGTTGATGAGAAGAGTTTTGCCGGGGCCTGCATTGGCTCGGATCAAACCGCGATATGCCGTCCCCAGATAGCCCAAGCGAGTTGCAGTTTCGAAATCCACTGCATCAGGCAGTCGAACAAGGCTGTACTGCGGTGCGGGCATGTATTCGCACAGACCACCATAGGGATAATCCTCGAACATCTGCGCGCCATTTTTGCCCAAGCCGAAGTAGCCGTTTAGAACGAAGCTGTCGCACGAAACGGGCTCCCCCACTTGGCAGGCCCTGCACGAGCCGCAGTACCGGCCTGGGTTTACGTAGACTCGGTCTCCAGGTTTGAAGCCATACACTTGTGACCCGACCGATTCGATCACGCCAGTTGCGTCCAAGCCAAAGATAGCGGGAAGTCTCGGCAGCGGCAGCTCGGGTGCCACTTCGTCCCATTCCGCGATCACGTTTTGCAGGTTTTGCACCACACCACACGCGACAACCTTAACCAGCACCTCCGTGGGGCGAATTTCCGGAACGGGCACGCTTTCAATTTCCATGGGCTTGCCGGTGTCATGCAGCCGGGCGGCACGCATTTCAGTAGGTGTCATTTGGATCTCCTGTGCATCATCTGATTCACGCTGAAAGACTGCATGAAATAAAGGTACTGACTCGTACTATTGATGGAGCATCAGGTGACGTTAGGAGTTCAACGGATCTTTAATTTGGACTTTCTCACAACGCGCTCCACCCTTTCACTCGCCCCGGATCAAGGCCTACGACCGATTTAGCAGTGAGACGGCGTGGTGTCGAGAGTGTCGGCCATGAGGTCATTAGAAATGTGCGTGCGAGTGGCTCGCCTTCGTGTGAGAGGTGCCATGGAGATTCTATTCTTGCAAGAAATGCTACCGAGCTTAATTGGATCGAAAAGTGTTGGCATTGCGCCCCCCCCTAGAAACCCGTAATAACAACGGCACGAATAGGTACCGTCATTTACAGACCTGGAGCGCGGTACGAGTTCAAATGGTTTCTAGCGACACCCTGGCCGCTGATTCCACTTCAGTAACCAGACGCGTCCTTGCGATAGATTGGTCACACAACTGAGTTATTTGCCCATCATGCTGGCCGCTTGCTGAGTTGCTTCTGTCGTCCTAGTCGCAAGCTTGCGAACCTCATCTGCAACGACCGCAAAACCTCTGCCCGCCTCACCGGCTCTCGCTGCTTCAATGGCAGCGTTTAGCGCAAGCAGGTTAGTTTGGCTGGCAATACTTTGGATTGTGCTGACAATTTGTGAGAGATTAGCGAGGTTTTCCTCTAGTTCGCGTTGGTGGATGGACTCCGCCTGACGCAACGCATCCTGCTCGTGCTGCAGGTTTACATCGACCAGTGCCCCCACAATTCTCAGCGGTGCACCCGAGGCATCTCGTCGTGTCTGACCTCGGGCTTTGAACCACCGGTACTCACCACTTTTCATCTTCAGTCGGTACTCTAAGTCGAAAGGTGTTTTCCCTGACCGGTCAGTTAAATGAGCGCCAAACGCGTTCAGAGTTCGCGCTTTGTCTTCAGGATGCAATCTGAATGCCCAGCTATCGAGAACATCCGGAAACTCCTCGGCGGTGGCGAAGCCGAGTAATTTCCTGAATTGCGGTGACCACCAAAAAATATTTTTAGGGTTGACGGGATCCCCAGCGATAACCTCCATATCCCAGAGGCCATCTGAGAGCATCTCACGCGCTAGCTCGAACCGTGTGATGATCACGTCATGGATCTGATCCCTTTCAAGCTCTTCGTGAATATCACGTACCGAGCCGGCAACGCGAACAGGCATCCCACGGTCGTTACGCAAAGTTTCACCCTGGGCGTAAAACCATCGATAGCTTCCGTCTTTCATAGCTAGTCGATTTTTGACCTTGTAGGGCGTCTGACCTGACTTGTCATTGAGATGCTTTGCAAAAGCATCCAGCGTTGCCTGTTTGTCATCCGGATGTAAGCGATCAGCCCAACTCGCAAGTACATTTGGGAAGTCACGCTCGTCGTTAAACCCCAAGAGACTTCGAAACTGGGATGACCACCAGAACCTGTTTTTGGGATTTACTGGATCTCCAGCAATGACCTCCATGTCCCACAAGCCTTCGCTAGAGGCCCGGTTGACAAGATCAAATCTAATCTCTTGAGCAGCAGCACTCTCAGAAGCCTCTCTCAAGAGCAAGCGCGCAGATTCAAGTTCGGCCTCTAGGGCGGAGACATGTGCCGCTACTTTGGCTTCGTCATCCTTTAAGACTTTCCAAGCTTCGAGAACTCTCGGCGCTTCAGCGCAACCTGAGACTTGCGGGTCGCCCCCTTCAAGAATGGATGAAATCAGCTGGCTTAGCGCTGCGCGATCACGGCGCCCAAAGAACGATTTCGACATCGAGAAATACTCAATTGGTTTAGGGCCCTCATCTGTGGCTCCTTTCAATTTACATCGGCAGCCTCCCCCAAAACCTTCAGGAAGAATCGTTAGAAAATGTAAATTTAAGACGATTGGTAGGGGGTTCATCTCCGCAAAAGTCCGTCGTGCGTCATGCCACATAGAGCTAGTCAGGACGGTCAGGTTTGGCAGACCGACGGGACAACTGATTACGATTGCAGAGAACCTGAAGCCTGGCTCAGGAAATCGCTACACTAATCTGCATGGTGGTGATAACAGGTGACCCTGAACCCAACTATCTTGTACGCCCCATAATGCCGTCTGAAGATGGTGTGCTAGTGGTGGGGTTTCGACCAAGGATGCGGCAGCAATGGCTCAGAAGCACACGAAGAAGCCCTCCAGGCTTTAGTCATGAGTCATGCGTACTATGTAGGCCTTCAGCTCGCGTGCCTTGCGAGTAACTCTCTTCGGCGAAGCTGAGGAGGGTTCTGAATTGCTACGTTGAGCAGCAGCGGGGTCTAGCAAACTGATCACGTCACGTAAGCTATAGCCATACTCACCAAGCAACCCACGAAGTTTGGTCTCCAACGCCATTTCGACCTTCAAACCAGAGTCATTTTTCATGGCATCAAGCTCGGCGAGCTGGGCAGCGAGCTGTTGTTCGAGCTTTCGGCATTCAGCGAGACGGGACTTTCGAGTTCCTACGAGTTTTGATGAAGCAGTTTTGGTCACCTCATCACCTACATCCAGGCTCTCTTGGATTAAGTTTCGGCTCAATGTGGCTGGATTAAACGTAGCTTTCCAAGAAACAGGGGCGATGGAACAGGCAGACCGGCAGGAGACCGGGGACGTCAAGGCTGACCTTGGCGACATGATGAAAAGGCGTAGCACCATCATTCCGACTCCCCTGGTTCAAGTGTTGGTCAGGGCTTGAAGATATCCATCTGAGAATGGTTGTTACGTACGAGTAGGACGAGAACAGTATGCATCCGGGTATTACGTCTTGTGTGATTAAATCGGTTGCCACTAAAGCAGCACCTGATCGACCTCACTCACCCTCTTCTTCGACAGCCTGGTATGAACACTCTTAGGACACGCATAAGAATCATGCCCATCGCGCCTCGCAGAATGGATCACGCTCATGATCGCAACTGCGTGTCCTCCGCTTCGCAGTAAGCCTGCAAGTCGAGCAGCCAAAGGGAGTTTCACCCCTCGGCTGCTCGCATAACCGTACGTGAAAATCTCGCGTCATACGACTCTTGGCCAAACACTCTACTCATGTAATCAATACCAACGCGCGAACAGCTCCAGATTCTCACTCCAAATTAGACACAGTCAACGCTTCGCTTGACGTGTAAAGATTGTGTACTTGGTCTTCATCCATTTGAGCAGACGCGATTGCAACGCGCTCTACAATCGATAGCTGAACTTCCCATACCAGACAATTCCTGTGATGCGTTCCTTGCCGTTGTCTTTTGGAATACGTTTTTCCCGTACAGGTGGCGAGCAACTAAAAACAATCGGTTTGGATTCGAGCGCTCTGACTCGGGTGCCTCTCGCGGACATGATCGCATTGGCGATATTGAGGTGGTCTGGCGTGATGAAGGAAAGCGGGCCGCACCACTAATGTTCAAATTGTCATTTATTGCACCCTGACAGGGCGACTCAGCGAGCGATTGGCTCCTGCAAGTTCGATGCACGCCAGATACTCGCTGACCTCGGCACGTTTGACGTAGTCAAGAGGTGTAATGCTCACTAACTCTTTGAATTCTCTCTGGAAATGCGATTGATCGCTGAAGCCTAACTCCAAAGCGATATCCAAGGTGCTGGATTTCTGCTTTTCAAGCAGCTTCAGCGCTTCGTAGCACCGGACGATCCGGCTGAATGATTTTGGTGACATTCCCGTGCATTCTTTGAACTGGCGTTGAATCGTGCGTCCAGTGCAAGAAAATCTTCGCTCAAGATCGCTCATCGCAAGACAACCTCGGTGCTGCTTTATCATCGTCAGCAAGCATTCGGTTAGGCCCGCAGCAGGGAGGCGCAGACAGTCCCTGAGGTAACTATCCACGCCGTTGCACAGTTTATCGAATGACTGATGGATAACCATCAGCTCAAGAAATTCCTCAGCCCCGTTCATCGCGTGGCTCAATTCAAACTCTTGGTCTCTGAGTTCACAGGCCGACATCGTAAGAAACGTAGGTGTGTATCCCGAACAGAAGCGCACGCCAAAATATCTATGACCCTGCTGCAGATCGAACTGCCGAACTTTAGCCGGACTTCCGCACACCCGGGCACTAGGATTGTTCCCGTCACAGTCAAATATAATATCTACGCAACCATCAGGTATCGCCAGTGCTCTCGAGTCGGAACGGTCAACGACAAAGCTGTAAAAGTGGGAAATCCGTGGATCAATAGACTCAGCGACACAATAACGCTGCGTAGCATTGAAAACGAACCATGGCTGCTCAAGGCAGAAATTTGAAACTGCGCGCTGCGTGTGCATGCGTTGACCCCCTTGCTCATATGTTGGCAAAAGCACAAACGATGCCAATCCGTATTCGAGGAAGCCGAGCCCGCATGCGTGTCGGAAATCTTCAATACAAGCCCGCCCTCTCCATTTCTTAATAGGCCACAAGCGCCTAGGTCGATGCCTTCGGCCAAGCGCCCCGAATGCCTATAGGGCGATTTCAAGCGAAGCAGGAGAGCTTTCATGAGCAAAACCAAGATCGATTTTATCTATTTGTCTGAGCAAGACATGATTCGCGCCGGGGTCACGGACATGTTGCAGTGCGTTGATACGATGGAAGAAATGTTCGGCCTGCTCTATGCCGGCGACTACCGCATGGCCGGGGCCAACAATGACTCCCATGGCGCAATGATTACCTTTCCCGAAAACTCGCCGTTTCCGAACATGCCCAAGCCAACAAACGAGCGCCGGATGATGGCTATGCCTGCTTATCTGGGAGGCACCTTCGGTACCGCTGGCGTAAAGTGGTACGGTTCCAACATTGAGAACAAAGAGAAAGGTCTGCCACGATCCATTTTGATGTTTACACTCAACGACGCAGACACTGGCGCGCCTTTGGCTCACATGTCTGCAAATTTGCTGTCGGCCTATCGCACCGGCGCAGTCCCCGGCGTCGGCGCTCGGCATCTAGCCCGCAAGGACTCCAAAACCATCGGTTTGCTCGGCCCAGGAGTAATGGGCAAAACGTCGATAGCCGCTTTCATGGCCACCTGTCCACTTATCGATACCATCAAGGTTAAGGGCCGGGGGCAGAAGAGCATCGACGACTTCATCACATGGGTACATGCCACTTATCCGCAGATCACCACCGTCAGCATCGTTGAGTCCATTGAAGAAGTGGTTAGAGACTCCGACATCGTGACCTATTGCAACTCAGGAGAGTTTGGAGACGCATCCAAATACCCTGAGGTGAAGCGCGAGTGGGTCAAGCCAGGCGCTTTCCTCGTGATGCCCGCCCTGTGTCGTATCGACGAAGGTCTGGAGCGTAATGATGTGCGTAAGGTGCTCGATAACACTGGGCTGTACGACGCTTGGTATGAAGAGATGCCCAAACCTGCACACAACCACATTCCTATCATTGGCGTGTACTTCATGGACATGATTGCAGACGGCAAGATGACCCGCGATGAACTGGAAGACATTGGCAAGATAGTCGCTGGCGTCACCCCTGGCCGCGTCCACGATGATGAAATCATCATAATGTCCGTCGGTGGCATGCCCGTAGAAGATGTTGCATGGGGAACAGTGGTGTATCGCAACGCTCTGGAACGCGGCATCGGAGTAAAGCTGAACCTTTGGGAAACGCCGGCGCTACGCTGAGCGTCCCTTGCACAGGGGTGTCCCCGGTGCACTCTTTCTTCGATTATGCGAGCACAGTGAAATGAGCAAATTGATTAAGCTGAAATCTGGTTCGGCCTTCGAGGAAAAGGCCAGCTATTCACGGGCAGTTGCAGTCGATAATTGGGTTTATGTCTCGAACACAGCTGGGCGTCACCCGGTAACGCGGCAGATCCCGGAAGATTTCGTAGAGCAAGCCCTTCAAGTTTTTGAAAACCTAGAAGCAGCCTTGCAAGCGGTTGGCTCTTGCATCGCAGACGTCGTTGTCTCCCGCGTATATATTCAAAACCCTGAAGATATTCCATTGGCGCTGGACGTAATCGGCGCAACCTTCAGAGGGGTTGATCCTGCCATGACTGTTACTTGCCCCCCCCTCGGAGCAGACATTTACAAAATCGAGATCGAGGTTACGGCCTACAGAGGAGCATCCAGGATGGAAGCCGATCTTCGTCGAATCAACAGGTAGCACTCCCTCTCTTCGATAATATTATTTGGAATAAAGGGGAGCGATATGTCGCCCTTGATTTCACCAGTTGAAACACACTCAGAGCTTCCGCACTCCACGATGGTTGTAGTGATTGGTGGAGGAATTGTCGGGCTTAGCGCGGCACTGAGTCTCGCCGAACGGAACATCCCTGTTGTAGTTCTTGAAAAGGGCACGTTATTGGGAGAGCAGTCTTCCCGGAACCTAGGCTGGGTGCGCAAGACCAGCCGTCTGGCTGAAGATATGCCATTGGCGCTCGCCGCTGAGCGATTGTGGGAGGAGATGCCACAGCGTACTGGCCATGATGTGGGCTTTCGGCGCAAAGGCATCATGTTCGCTGCGCGTACTGCTGAGCAATTGTCGACCCATGAGCGATGGCTAGAGTCGGTTAAGGCGTTCGATTTGGACACTCGAATCTTAAGTGGCGAGCAACTGGCTAAGTTAGTCCCAGGTGGAATCGGATCTTGGGCAGGAGCGGTATATACACCATCTGATGCGCGAGCTGAGCCAACACTAGCGGGCAGCGCTATTGCGAGAGGCGCAATGGCGAGGGGGGCCATCATCATTGAACGTTGCGCCGTGCGGTCAATAGTGAAGTCGGCTGGCCGAGTCAGCGGTGTTATCACCGAACGCGGAGAGATTCGATGCGAGCATGTGTTGCTCGCAGCCGGCTTATGGTCACGGCGGTTTATGGGCAATCTAGGCTTAGACCTGCCAACGCTGCCGCTTGTGGCTTCTGTCCTGAAAACCAAGGCCATGCAGGGCCCAACTGAAATCGCAGTAGGTGCGCCGGACTTTTCATTTCGTAAGCATATCGATGGTGGTTACATCATCATGCAGAGAGGCGCATTGGACGCCCCTCTGACGCTTGATCATCTTCTTACCGGTCGACGTTTTTTGCCGCAACTCAGGTCTTCAAGAGGCTACTTGCGCGTGGGGCTAAATCGCTACTTCTTAGATGATCTGCGCTTGGCCCGCCGATGGTCACCCAGTGCTGTTTCGCCATTTGAAAAAGTGCGGACGATGAGTCCTAAGGTAAACGAGTCTTTAAACCAGGAGGCCATGCGCAACCTGATCGGGGCCTGGCCCGCATTTGCGCAAGCTCAAATAGAACAAAGCTGGGCTGGGGTGATCGACGTAACTCCAGATAGCAATCCGGTGATTAGTCCGATTTCAGCGATACCTGGCCTGACCCTTGCCACTGGTTTTTCCGGTCACGGCTTCGGCACATCGCCGGCTGCAGGTTATCTTGCTGCAGACTTGATAACCAATACGTCGCCCATAGTCGATCCAACACCATATCGATACAGCCGCTTCGCATAAAAACTCCAACACTGTGCACATAAAATAACTCGTACTGCCCACAAAGCTACTTATTGCCTGCCAGCACTTTAATTCATTTTTAGCCCCACGTAGCGTTCCGCTACGTGGGCGCGCATTTGGAGGCTTCATGTCGGGATCTCAACATAAACTTGGCTGGCCGATGATCGCTATGCTGGGGGTTTCAATCGTGATCGCTGGGCAATTTTCAGGGTGGAATCTGGGACTTAGCTATGGCTGGAAAAATATGTTGGTCGGCACGGTGGTGATGTTTGCCTTCTACATCGGTTTTCTGCAGCTTGTATCAGAAATGGGCAGCACCTGGCCCAGTGCAGGGGGACTTGCCAAATTTTCCACGCTGGCTTTCGGAAGGCTTCCCGGCGGACTAATAAATGTTTCAATGGCCATCGCATTGATAGCGGGTACGGGCATTGTCAGCGAGTTTATCAGCGCATATGGACAATCTCTGCTTGGACTCGACGGCACGCTCATAAAGGTTTTGCTGTTTTCGGGTGTGCTGTGTCTGCACTTGTATGGAACAAAAGAGTCCATGTGGGTGATCCTAATCGCCGGTTTGATCGCGGTTATGACATTGCTGATTTTCTCAGGAGTCAGCCTGACGCACCTGGACTTACGAAAACTAGCTGATGATGGCTCAGTGCTTTCATTTAGTGGCGTGGTTCAGGCACTACCTTACGCGCTGTGGATGTTCGTAGGAGTCGAGCAGGCTGTCACTGCCTCGGAAGAGGCCCGCAACCCTGTTAGGGATATCCCTAGGGGGTTGATGTTAGCAATCGTTGTGCTAGTCATCACCGCCGCCGGCGTATTGCTTGGTGCTCCAAGTCTTGCTGGTGTGGAGGTACTCAAAAGCGCAGGAGATCCATTGCTTGCCGCTTTAGATGTCGGAGGTTTTTCCGGGCTGCATACGGTGATCGGTTTAGGTGCAATATTTGGGCTGATTGCAAGCTTCTTCTCTTTGTCTTATTCGGCATCTCGTCAGCTCTTCGACCTATCCCGCAACCAGTTTTTCCCTGCTATGTTCGCGCAGAGTACGGAGAGAGGGATCCCGGCAAGGGCGCTCTGGCTGGTCATGGTAATGGGTTTTGGTATCTCCTTCGCCCCGGCTGAAAGCATACTGCTCGCCATGGTCGTGCTTTTCACTGGCGCCTATGCGGTCACCACGCTGGCCTATCTACGCCTGCACCATAAAGAAGGCGCGAAGCATCGTGGGTACACTGCCAAAGGTGGCGTTGCATGCGGCTATGCCACTCTGGGGTTGTCCGCTACTATTTTCTATGCTTGTTTCAGTACCGACCTGATGACGATTTTCGCCATCATTACACTATTTGCCGCGATCATCGTGTACCACCTTGAAGCCCGAAAGAATCATAGTGCTTCGCTCCGCTACCCGTAAAAGCCGCACCCAAGCGCGCAACGGAAAAGATAGTGCTCATCTCGCTAGCCCATGGCGATAAATCAAGTACCGTGAAATGGCCAGCCTCTGATCCGGATGGTTACGATCGAGTTATCAGAGGCCTTGCCCAATGATCCGCATGTACTCCATCGGTATACGATCCGACCCCACAGACATACATGCGGGTACAGGAGATGCGCTGGCCCAAAAGGTTGCCTGTTCGGTGCGGCAAAGCCGCACTGCGCCTAGCTATTTGATCTTAGGGATGTGCTGAGTCAGCGCGCCTGAATGGTGATTATCCGCACGCGCATCTTATGGTTGTTCTTTAGCGCCTGACGGCACAAAGGCGAATGAAATCGATCAGTTGCTGCCGCGTAAATGGCAGCCGGCTTAATCACGCAAGGCATGATGCCCGGGCGCAGACCTGTCTCTGCCCTACATGTCAGCCTTAACTGCTCCGCTTCGCTTCAAATTGAGCGCTACCAATCCGTCGTCACCAATGATCAGCACGCCAGCAACGTGAAGCGCGAGCACATCAACAATCCGCCTTGGTGACGTTGATGATGATATCACTGGTAATTCTCCGGCTTCCTGCCAGGCACCTAAAACGCTTGCATGTACTGTCTGAATACCTGCTTGGATCCTGTGAGAGCATTAGAACGATGCCAGCGCGCGACCAAATGGAAACTCATAATAGGTCAGATGTGGCCACTTCATCGAAGCCTTGCCCCAAAGCTTTGATGATCCACTTGAGATCATAATTTGCAGGACGTTTTCTTAGGCGACTTGGGGGCATGGACGTCATTGAACTACTTACTCAGCGTGGATTTTCAATGGAGGGCGTCGGCTGTCCATGGTGAATCTCTACAGAGCGGCATCAGACCTGATTGTGAAATGGCCCTGAGCGACTGTGAGCACTGCTATGTCGTGATTGGCGAGTGGTTCCATACACCTAGACTACTCGAGATGTTAGGCGCGACTAAGCCCAAACTATTCAAGGTTGGCAGGCTGCACAGAGTAGATCCTTCACTAGGCTCGCAGTAACGCCCGAATGCAATTAGGAAAGCCGGCACCCGAAGCGAGCTGAACGAGGGCAATTGACACTAACCAGTGGGTGCAGGCTGACTTTAGTAAAGTCAGCTGACTGAGCTTTTGGACATCGCGCGCGAGACCATAATGATCTTGCGCGTCGAATTGACAGTGGGTCTCTTTGAGCATTTAGACCCCCACAGCTGCATCCAGCGGCTGTCCTGGGGGGGGGGCCGTTCTTCGATCACGCGGGCTCAGTTGATGACGAATCGTAGTGGCCGGTGAGCAGCACGTAGAAGAGGGTCTCGGACACGAGTCGCATTGGTTCAAGTGGGCAAACGGTACCCGTCCGGCGCGCGTAAATCTTCTTGCCACGCGCAGGAACCGGCGGCTCGATAAGTTTCGCCACGGTTAGATCCACACCGCACACAATGCGGCTTGGATCCACCGTTAACCTATTTGCTGCGGATGAACTCTTAGAAGTCAATCATGACTTTCATGGCCTTTTCATCTGCGGCATGTTTAAACACATCATAGGCCTTGGGCAGCTCGGAAAATCCAAAGCTATGAGTGGCGAGCTTTTCCATCGGTAGTTTGCCGGAGCAGCAAGTTTTGAGGAGCATGCTGGTGGTGTTGGCGTTTACGAGGCCGGTTGTGATGGTGAGATTCTTGATCCAGAGCTTCTCCAACGCAAATTGCACGGGCTTGCCATGCACACCCACATTCGCAATGTGTCCACCTTCTTTGACGACGTGTTGGCAAATATTCCAAGTGGCTTCTAGGCCAACAGCCTCAATCGCGCAATCCACTCCGCGACCTTCGGTAATCTCTAGCACGCGGGCGATAGCATCTTCCTGGGCGGAGTTAATAGTGTGAGTTGCGCCAAGTTCGCGAGCCATGGCCAAACGGTTGTCATCCATGTCGATGACAATGATGCTAGAAGGGGAATACAGCTGAGCGGTGAGTACACAACCCATGCCAACGGGCCCAGCGCCAATGACGGCGATGGTATCGCCCGGCTGAACATTGCCGTATTGCACACCGATTTCATGTGCGGTTGGTAGGGCGTCAGAAAGTAAAACGGCAACATCTTCGTTGAGGGCTTCTGGCAGGAGGTACAGCGAATTGTCTGCAAAGGGAGTGCGCACAAATTCTGCCTGAGTGCCGTCGATCATGTAGCCCATGATCCACCCGCCGCCATTGCGACAGTGGGCGTATAGTTGCTTTTGGCAGTTCTCACAAATGCCGCACCGGCTCACGCAGGAGATAATGACCTTGTCGCCTTTTTTGAATTTACCTACGGCATCGCCTATTTCTTCAACGACGCCGATGCCTTCGTGACCCAAAATGCGACCATTAAAGCTTCCTGTTTTATCTTTTGCCGCTTGCTCAATCTCGGGATTTTTACCTTTCCATATGCCAAGATCCGTACCGCAAATGGTGGTTTTCGTCATGCGGATTATCGCATCAGTGGGTGCAAGCAATTTTGGCTTTTCGCGCTCTTCCAAACGAATGTCGCCTTCACCGTAATAAACCATCGCTTTCATGGAAAAAACCCAAATAAAGAATGTGAGCGTGTTTTATAGGGTCAAATCAAAACGATTGTCAAACTACTCCCGCTTAAAACCGCTAAGCCGATTATGTGGCGAGAGCGACGGCCTCTATCCCTCGATATAACTAAAACACATAAAAAAGCGCAAGTAGTCTCTCAAGTTGTTTTAACAGGCTTTTTTTGATTTCGCGCCAGGGCTTCTTATCAAATAATCGGACAGGCCGTGCGTTTTTCCTGCACGAAATCTGCACGGACACACGCCGTTTCACCGTAGGCGTCTGCCCTACAAATCTTGCTCAATGTTCAGCGTTTGACTGAAAGTAGAAAATCGGGAGCGGCCAGCGAACAACCTCGCATAGATCAGACAAGCATTCATTGATGCGGCAGCAGTTACTCAATCTCAGTTGCTCGCTGCGTCAGCAGCCGCGCAAGCACGTTTTTTGAGATAAGCACACTGGTCATGTCCATTGATTCATTCTGACTGGATCAGGTTCATGATCGCAGCAACTCGCTTGCCTCTGCCCAGCGATCCAGCAAGTCGAGCTAGCCGAAAGGCGCTTCACCCTTCGGCTAGCTGACAGAGCCAGACGTGAAAGTCTTCGCCCTATGGCGCTTAGCCGAGTCAGTGCGTTATTTATGACCTGCTGCGGGCATTCCACAAAATCGACTCCTTACTGGTGCCCAAACTCAAGCATCCTTTGGGTCGCCCCCTTGGAGGGCTTGACTTTAGATGCTTGAGGTGTTCGTGAGGCTTTAGTCACATCTCTCGACCGACTGAACCATAACGCCCTTTTTAGTCGTGCCTGCGCACACAGGTGTGGCACGACCCATTGATTTCTCTAGAGATTTATGACTCAAAATAACAATTCTGTTGGTATAGAATTGCAGTCATTGACAGCACATCGGATAGCACCTAAATGCGTAGAAAGTATCTGCGAAACTGGGCGGCGCTAGGCGCGATAATCTATGCCATTTCAGTTATCGCGTTTTCTGCCTATTTCGCTGTCCGCAGTGGCACTGAAAGAGCGCGCGATGATTTGAGCGATGTTGCGGATGAGGTCATTCGTCGCTCTGTAACCACCCAATCGCAAGTCGATGAGGTAGTAACTGCCCAACGTACAGCAGGCTTGGCGCCCTGTTCGCCTGACCACGTTGCCCTGATGCGACGCCTTTTGCTCAATGCTAGTTATCTGAAAGACCTCGCGTACATCAAGGGCGACGACGTGCTGTGTTCTGCGCTGTATCTATCCACCGCCCCCATACATCTGGGGCCTGCCAGCCACACAACCGGTACCGGAGGCCGACGCTGGAATCGATTGATTTTACCTAATGCCCCTGACACAACCTTTGTTATCAACGAGCGAGATGGATATGCCGCGATCATCACCCCAAGTCTTGTTCTCGATGTCGAGGATGACAAACCTGATGTTTCTATCACCCACTTTCGCAACGTCAACCAAAACGTGGTGCGCTCAAGAGGTACGTTCAAGTCCGAGTGGCTGATCAACTACATTGGGCAACCGACGTCATTTTTTGATACTGACTATTTGGTCACTATCAAACTCAGCAGTGATGGCGACTCTTCGGTCTTAGCGGCAATGCCCAAGGCGCGTGTCAATCAGATGGTTCTTGCAGCCATACCGACTTATTTAGTAGCAGGCATCTTGGCAGGTGTAGGTGGTGCCATTCTGCTCTGCGCATTTGCACGTCAAAGACTGTCATTCAGATCTCAGATCCTAGACGGCCTCAAGAAGGGAGAATTTTTTCTGCTTTATCAACCAGTCATGAACTTGGGGACAGGCGGATGTGTTGGGGCTGAGGCTCTCCTTCGCTGGAATCAGCCCGAAAGAGGTATCATTAGTCCGGATATTTTCATCCCAGCCGCAGAATCCAAGGGACTAATGAAGAAAATTACCGAACGAGTCATTGAAATTGTGCGCGAGGACGCGACGCAGCTCTTCAAAGACTGCCCAAGCGCTCATATAGCCATCAACGTTTCAGCCGAAGACATACATTCCAAGGAGATCGAACAACAACTTCTCGAGCTCATCCGCGTGACAGCCGCCCGTCCTAAAAACATCATGATCGAGGTCACCGAGCGTGGTTTGATCGTGCCCGACAAGGCTAAAAAAGTGTTGGAGTCGATCCGTGCGAATGGCTTTAAAATTGCAATCGACGATTTTGGGATGGGTAATTCGAGCCTGTCGTATCTGTCTACTTACGATCTCGACTTTTTGAAGATTGATAAAGCGTTTGTGAGCGAGATAGGCAGCAATCGCGTTAGCAAGCCGCTGCTGTTCAACATCATAGAGATTGGCCGCTCTCAGGGATTACAGATGATTGCTGAGGGGGTCGAGACTAAGGAGCAACGTGACGTCTTGGTGGATGCTGGGGTTCACTTTGCCCAAGGCTGGTTTTTTGCCAAGCCCATGCCTATCAACGATTTTAGGAACTTCCTGTGCAACCGCCGGGGGCTGGCTCAAGGTGATACTCAGCCTAAGGATGACCATTTTCATCTTTAAGGTAAGCTACGCAGCCACTTGTTGCATTTTTGCTCCAGGGACGGTCTGTAGTGGACATCGATTTTGGATGCGCTCGTGGCCCGAGGCTCAAAAAAACCAGCTCGGTCAGATGAACATACTTTTCCAGCATTTAACTCATCTATTTTCATTCGAGCAGCACCTTTCCAAACCGTTTTTCCGTACCTCAGAGTAAGCGGTAGGGATAACAGTTACCTGCTAACGCAGCGTGCAAGTGAAATCGCCGAGTTGTTGCCGCATAACTGGGTGCCGTTGCGCAACCTGTGATCCCCGTTCAATTACATAGATCATTCAGCTTAATCCGGGTCAGTCACGGCGCTGACTAGAAGCGTCATGCGAAGGACGACACACACGCAAACCGCAGTGGCGCACTGGTTTCTAACTACCAAGTCTTTTCGGAGGGGCGCCACGCAAGCAGCTTCAAGCCTGCACAGCGATACCGGCTTTGCTTTGGAACATGGCGGTGTCGGCTTTGAAAATCAGATCGTCCAGACCTTCGCCATCTTCCGGATACCACGCCACCCCTAGGCTGGCGCTGACCTTGATCTGGCTGTTTTTCCATGGAATGGGCAGGTCGACGGACTTGCAGATTTCATGGGTGATGCGCTGGATATCGCCACTGTGATGCGCGCCGTCGAGCAGCACTACGAATTCGTCACCTCCCATGCGCGCGGCTATTTCAAACTCGCGAATACTGGATTTGATAGCCGTGGCTACGTGGATCAGGATGGCATCGCCTGCCTGGTGGCCAAAACGATCATTGATCTGCTTGAAATGATTCAAGTCGATATAGCACAGGGCTAGATGTTCTCCACGGATCTTTGCGGCCAGCAACTTCTGACTTGCAAAGGGAATAAAACTATTGCGATTGGGTAAGCCAGTCAGGCTGTCATAGAAGGCCAGTTTGTGTACTTCCTCTTCGGCGAGTTTGCGCAACTTGATCTCGTTGCGCAGATGGCGCTGGGCATTTAAAAGAACCAGAGCAAACATAAAGACAAGCACACAGCCAATACTGATCAGCACAATGGTCTTGCGCAGCCGCTCGACCAGTTGAGGCGGGTTTGGATCGTAAATGAAGTTTTCCAGACCGGCGATATTGTCGACCATACCCAGTTCGAGAAAGGTTTCAGCCATTCGTTGCCAACGCCCTGGGTTCATATGACCGATCTCTATCAGGTCAGATACCACCAGCGGACGCATGGCCTCAGCTTCGAATTGCAAGTGGGCGCGACTTTTCTTCACCGAATACTGATTGAGCAGCAGGTCTATGATTTGCTCGGGGTTATCCATCGCGTAACGCCAGCCGCGCAAGGTAGCGCGGCGGAAGGCCTCGACCCGCTGTGGATTTTCGTCAATCTCGGCCTGGCTGGTGAACAGGATGTCGCTGTAGAAGTCGATCCCATAACTGGCGGGCGAGATGATGTTGTAATCAACGCCCCGCTCTTGCAGGTAGAAGGGCTCGTTGGTCAGGTACGAGTTGAACGCCGCCACCTTACCGCTGGCTAGATCCCCAATTTGAAAGCTGCTGGGTAGAAGTTGCAGTTTTTCGAGGGGTATACCCTCGCTACGGAACATCGCCAGAAAATCAGCATCGGTCTGTGCATCCATCAACATCAGCGGCTTGCTGATCAGATCGTGCACAGTGCGAATACCTTGGTCTGTGCGAGCCACGAGCACGGAAGGCGAATGCTGAAAAATCACCGCCAGCGCTACCAAGGGCTTTCCATGCAGGCGTGCGTAGAGCAATTCACTATTGGCTTCGCCATATTGGGCACGCCCAGAGAGCACTTCTTCGACTGGTGTGACACTGGGGCCACCTTCGTGCAAGCGCACGTCCAGTCCTTCTTCGCGGTAATAGCCCTTTGCGATGGCTGCATAGTAGCCCGCGAACTGGAACTGATGTTTCCAACGTAGCTGTACATCAATCACCTGTTCGGCGCCATTCTGTTGAGCGCCAGGAACCGCCCACGCAGCCTGACCCCAGACCAGCACAAAACAAAGCAGTCGACGCAGTCGAACAAGGAGAAGTCTCTCCGGCGCGCCTGGCGTGTTAGAACAGCAACAGAGGCTGGGCATGGTGATAGTCCGTGAATCGCGGTTATTGTTGAGCATGCAGGCGAGGTGCATCATTGTGACATCACTCATGCGCGGCCAGCAATCTTGCACCACGATAACCAAATCGCCCGTTATCCTCGCTTACGGCATGGTTGGTATGCGGGCAGTCTGGAAGAACCGACTTTTTCAACAGAGTCGGCCGGTAGCTGTCTGTTGCAGGGAAGCAAACGCCAATCGCAGAAAACTCTTTTTTGCGCGCCGCTAAGCGAAATCTGAGCTCGGAATCCTCTGCTCAATGTAAAGATTTAAATCTCAAGCGCGTACTTTTCTACTGCGGAAACCATGGCCGACTTTTTCAACAGAATCCGCCAGAAGCAGCCCTTAGAGGCGAACCGCATTTGGCTTCATACAGCACTGATGTGGAGGTGCTCTCCTTGCAATACCGTCCAGAGTGTCTCTGCGTATGCTTTGAATTTATTAGCCTCCTGTTCTTCCTGTTTTCACAAAGGCATGAAAAACTGCGCGCTCTTTGCCGCTCACTTTTTGTCTGTTTTGATGGAACTGCCGATGGGCATCATGGATACCCTGCAAGAAAACAACCTCGAAAAATCACTCGGACTGGCGGCGGAGGAACCGGCCCTTCGTCCAGACTTTTTCAAGACTCTGTTGAATTCCACTATCTACGTCCTCGGTACTGCCAGCACTGGCGACGTCTTCTGGTGTACTGGCGAGCTCAACGAAATCTGAATCCATGTTGAACCCAAGATCTTCCGCTATTCGCCAGGTAGGATTGCGGTCTCCCCACGAAACGTACTCGGCTTCGCTCCCGGTTTCAGGGGCTCTATCCCCCACTGTTCAAACACGTATTTGTGCGCCTCGACTTCAGTGGCGAAATTGGCACCGAAGAGATGGAAGTGCCAGCAGCCATCTTGCATGACACGATCTCGATTGTTGATGAGTCGTCGGGATCGTACCTGATTAAAATCCAAGGAGCAGCTTGTGAGGGAAGCCCGACGGGGAAAGATACTCACAATCCGACCTCATCGTCGCGCCAAGGTTGAAAGCTGCCCGTCCGTCCAGGTGCAATATAAGCTTCCCTTCAAGCGTCCGAGAGTAGTGATCTACTGGCGCCTAGGCGTGATACCACTGGAGTATCCTCACAGCAGCACTGCACTAAAGGACTTCGCCATGCACCAAGTTATCAGCGCCGCTTACTACCGACCTGGATTCGCCAGGAGCGCTTGCGCATGGTTAATGATTGACGGCATTGGCATTGAGCAATGGCTGTCCACTCATCTCGAATGGTCAGACGTCGCAAGGCTTGGTCTTTCTCTGATCTGGCTTATCGACGAATACGAAGACGCTCTTGCGAACCGTCGCATCATCCCGGCGGAGGATGGAAGCTCCACAATCGTGCCGTTGCTGGTCTGTAGCGATGACATGAATTTCGACTGTATCGTCTTGGTCACTGAGCAGGTAATCGAGGCTGACACCGTACACTGGCGGCGCTTCGGTCGAAGTATTTCGGACAAACTGGAAGTTGGAATCTCGACAAAATGGATCGCCGAGAGCAAGCCGGTAAGCTTTGCATTGGAGGATTTCCAAAACGCATTGGAGCAGTTCACTCAGTTGTCGAAGACGAAGCCAGACAACCATTGCGATGAACCCTTAAGCCCTCAATAGCCTAGCTTACGTTGCATCATTTTTAACGCTATCTAGCCCACTACCACGTTGAAATGTTGACCACGTAGCCCGAATTCACAGTGACCATACTTGCTCCCAGAGGACACGCTGGAGCCGCCATCCTAGTAGAATTCGTCGAGCTGATTACCGCCCACTTTGAGATGTTCTATGAACTCTGATTTAACCGAAGAAGAAATGCGTCGTGCCTTGTTTGGTACGGTTCAGCCTGAGGTGCAGATTTCTGCTCCTCCAGTTCTGGAACCTGTGCCAGAGGTTGTGTTCACAAAGCCGGTGGTTGCTCCAGCAGCCAAGAAGAAAGCGGCGAAATCATTTACGCCTAGGCTGAGGGTCACGTTACGTGTTGGAAACGAATTTGAAGGGAAAATGATCGAGTTGATTCACGAGGCTGATACGTTGAGCTCGTTGCTTGCTGAGCAGGAGGCTGTGAAGGCTGCGAGGAAGAAGTACAAGTACGTGGAAGTGGTATCGGTTAAATCGATGTAGAAAAGGGTAGCTGGGCTAATGAGTTATCACGTCGTTCACTTAGGAAGATATTTATCTCTCACGAACAAGCCCCCTCTTCACTCTGCTCTCTATCTGAATCAACTCTACGGCGTTGTCGACGAACAGCCCGTCACTTGTGGGTAAGTCTGGCAAACCACCATAATTTTATTTTTGGGCTCAAAGCCGTGATCAATCATGCAACGCTGCACTTCTGCAGTGCGCCCTATGCTAGCGACGTCCAGATTCGACCCAAGTGGTTTCGCATAGCCGCACGCATACATCACCGGCAGGGCTTCACTATCATTGGCTACCTCGAATTCGAAATGACGTGATGCTCCCGCTTTACGCCATGAGACCTGCATACGTTCATCCCGACCAGAATTAGGCTTGATTGGGTGAAATGCTTCATCTTCTACAAACGGCAACGCTTCGAGCTGCGACAAACTGAGAGGACGCCCCTGCCTTTCTTCGACGCAGGCTGGCATATTCTTCATTATTTCACAGTATTCAAAGCCGTCCTTGCGAATAAAGCCAAGACGCTGCATACACTGGAATTGCAGCACTTGCTCGTTTATTGGCAAGTGGGTTATCGAACTACCTACCGGGTCGCCACACTCTGTCATTGCGGCTTTGACACCCTCAACAGTGGTCGAAGCGCGTTTCCACTGGGTGAACGACGCTGATGGCGGGCAGCCGGTGAGTAAAAGTACCGATGAGATCAGGACTGGGATGGTAATGATCTGAGATTTGCTGAACATATTTTGTCCTTAATTTATGCCAGGCTACGCCAATGGCGTCCAAGTCTTTGGGGCGAATAATCCCACCACATGCCCCCTACATTACCCGAAAAACGATGTGCGACTCATGACCAAGGCTGCAACCGAAGCGGTCAATCGCCTCTTCCGACCAGGCTTCAAGTACAGCAAAGCAGAGGTTTTGCTGATGGATCTTCGACCGCGAGGGGAATTCACAGATGACCTATTCGCGCACTCGCAGCCTGCGATGGCGGACAAGGTCATGAGCGTTCTGGACGAGATCAACAGCCGTTGGGGTAAGGGAGTTGTCCGTTTAGCCAGTGTTCCTGCGGCCCCTGGTTGGGCAATGCGCCGCGAGTTGATGAGTCAGAGCTATACGACGAAGGTTGATCAGTTGTGGACGGTAAAGGCTAGGTAGCAGACAGGTTCGGTCTGGCGATGCTCGAATGATTCTGGAGGTGCAGTGCTACCTGCAAGATGTCGCCAATGAACGTAAGATCAACACGTTACCTGTCGGTAGACTCCAGTAGATGAGCCAAAGCTAATTCGAGTTTTCACATACTTAAAATCAAGTATCTCTTGCCTATTGAAAGTATCCGTCCGTACCAATAGGATGATGCCGCAGCAACTAAAATAAAATTAACATCAAGGAGAGATTTCATGGCGCTTAAACCAGGCCCAAAACCGATTGCCAAATCAACCGGCGAAGTTGATAAGCGTCGTCGTGACAATAAAGATACGCCAAGTAACAATCCTGACTTGAAGCCTAGCAAGTCTACAAAAAAATAGCTTGTCGCTGGCAGAAGCTACTTTAATGGTAGCTTTTGTCATTGAAGCTTGTTGGGTGTGAATGCATAGTCTGTAATTTCGCTTTATCTGACGATCAGTGCCCTTTCTATGATCGCTACAACGACATATTGAATAGCATCATTGCGGCACTGCCTGAGAGTTGAATTACACTGGCTCATCGAGATACCCTCCTGGTTGAGTGCGTACAGTATTTTTCAATACGGTTGAACTGCTCCTGTTTCGCGAAGAAGCTAAGTGACCGCTTTTGGCCGTATATAGCCGTCGCAGACATGCTCATAAACGAAAACCAGCCGGTTGCTAACCGAAAGTATCGTTCTTAGATGAAGGCACCCTTGCTCCCACGATTTAGAGTTCAATGGTTCGGAGTTTTTATGGTCTGCCCGGCCTCGAGTGCATTTATTTATGTGTGTGGTGCCCTGTCGGCGAGAGCGAGCACAGGCGATCAAGGAGACGATGGCTTTTAGCCTCGATGCCAGCTAGATTTGGAGCTTTCTACGATCAAGGAAGGATATGAAAAAGCTCATCGCAGTAATGGGAATCTGTGTCGCACTTGGCGGTTGCGCTACGTCCCACTACACCGCAGGACGAGACTTTCCGTCGGCCAGTGTAGCGAGCATCACCAAAGGCAAAACGACGACTACTGAGTTGAAGTCCCTGTTTGGTGAGCCCTACGCCAAGAGTGCTGTCAGCGAGACCGACGAAAAGTGGATCTACACCTACACCAATGGCTCAGCCCATGCCCAGAGCTACGTGGTCACCATGAAGGTGACGACCACGGGCACTCAGAAAACTCTCGACGTCTTGATCCGAAATGATGTGGTCATCAACTACACGTTCAGCGAAGGCCCCGCTCCAGGCACTACCACTGCGACGAACTAAATTCGCCACGTTGCCACTGGGCGACCCACTGCGCTCAGCACGTCGTTGATGGAGCAAGCTCATGGACAGAACATATGCCTTCGTGGATGAGTCCGGGAATTCCGACCTTGATACGTCAAAGGGAGGAAGCTCGGGCTTCTTCATCGTGTGCTCCATTCTGGTGGCAGAGAAAGACCTGGAAGCTGCTTATGCCCAAGCTGAAGCACTCCGCATGCGTCATTTTCAAACTGGCGAGATCAAATCCAGCAATCTGAAACCCAAAGATTCAAATCGCCGTGCCCGAATCCTCAACGAGCTAGCTGAGCTGCGATTCAAGCTCTATTTCACCGTCGTTGATAAGTCGCGAATTCACAAAGACGGCGGTCTCCGTATCAAAACCTCGTTCATAAAATACGTAAACGGGTTGCTCTATGAACGTTTGTTCCGCGTATACCCTGACCTCCAGATGATCGTAGACTAGCATGGTGGCCAGGAATTTCAGGAGAGCCTCAAAAGCTACGTTGCAGAACGATTCGTGGACGACCTATTTGGCGATAAGGATGCTTTCCAGACAATGGCCAGCAAGGACAACGTTTTGGTTCAGGTTGCAGACTTTTTTGCTGGCTCGGTCGCTCAGATCTACGAAGAGAAAGCATCGGAAGAAGCAGTTCTTGCCTACAAGAAAATCCTTCGCAGCCTGACTCTTGGAATGCTTGAGTGGCCATCCAAGTACCAGTCTCTTCTGCCACCGCCGACGGATGAATCTGGGTATGCAGACTACCAAGTACACCAAGAAGCTCTCCGCCAGGCTGATCGTTTTAGCGAGCGGGCAGGCGAACACCCTGATGAGGATGAGCGCCTTCAATTGAGTATCCTGCGGTTCTTAAGATTTCAAAGCGAATTCGTCACCAAGGATTATGTGCTGACTACGGAGATCATGGCCCATCTAAAAGACAGCGGATTGGGAGAGGTCAACGGCCAGAGAATTCGATCCAGTGGCATAGCCAAGCTTCGGGATGCGGACGTCATCATCACAAGTGCGGCGAAGGGTTACAAAATTCCCCAGACGCGTGCAGACATCAACGACTTCCTAGAGCGGGCATCCGGCATCGTCGTCCCTCTTCTCGAACGCGTCAAAAAGGCGCGAGATGTGTATCGGCTGAGCAGTCGAGGAGAATATGACATCGTCACTGCGGCCAACCTTACTGAGCTAGCCAAGCTGCTCGCCACGCTTGAGGTATTGGCGGATGAGTGAGACATGCCTGCATCGCTGAATCGTTCACTTGAAAGGAGATACCAGACATGTCGAGCGTATTTTCGAAGCTCTCATCACACCTCAGTTCCTTGGTGGATACTGATCCCAAGCTTGCATTGCAAAAAGCTCGTGAAATTGATCTAGACGGGCGTGATCGCGCTAATTGGATGTCCCTGCGCGCAGCTACTTTGGTGAATGCCGGCCCCTCGGTTGGACAACAAGACGCCATTGAGGAGGGGCTTGATCTGGACTCGCAGCACTGCGCATAGGTGAGCGAGTTCGCCACAACTCTTGGGCACCTGTCCACTCTGCGATCAGAGGCGTATCGACCAAGCCGGGTGACACAGCGTTTAAGCGAATGTCTGGCCCAAGTGACACCGCGAGCAAGCGGGTCATGTGATTAAGCGCAGGTTACCGCATAGGGGATCCCCTAGCTTGTGGCTTCCGGCGTCCATTCAAGATGCTGAGGACAACGGACGCAGACCCACCTCTCCCCGACCAGCGCTCCTGGACGCCCGCAGACCTCGCAAAGGGTCAACGACGCCTCCTCCGCAGCATCCACAATCGCCTGACAAAACTCATCGCCGCCAGATATGTAAAATCGTAAGCCGCCGAATTTTTCCTTAACCTGGCTCACGATTATCGGAGGTTTGCTGGGATTAGCATCCAAGTATGTCTGTAGTTGATTACACAGGTCGTTGAGCAAATCCAGCCATCCTGGATAGCATCGAATTTCCCGAAGATCTGGGCTCGAAAAAATCTTGGGATAATTTCGCCGCAAGATTGGTAAGAGCACGTCGTTCATAAGTCCCCTTTGCGATTTGGTAGTTAGGAGCGTATTTCTTTCGTCGGATTCAGACCAACAGCGAGGCTCTAATGAGTAGATCAGATAGCCCCTCAGGGACTAATCGGGAAGTAGCAGTGAAACTGGAGCTGTTATGCCACGAGGCTCTGAACGATGCACCGTCACGCTCACAGCCGTCTGGCCAAGGTTTGTCATAGACCGTTACGTCGTCAAATCTTGCATCGTAGATCTGGACTATCTCGTGTCCAGTCTTACCCTCGTAGATGAAAATACTTTCTAAGGTGCCAATCAATCGGACGTCGCTGATCGAAAGGCGAGCTCCTCCTGTACCTCTCGGGCAATGGCATCGATACTCCGTTCAGCAAACTCAATACCTCCACCAACAGGGCGAAGAAGAGTCTGCCCTCCAGCAGCGTCATGGAACTGGTTGACCAGTATTTTTCCGTGATGATTAAAGATGCAAAGCGCGAGTGGGCGAATGCGTGGGTCTGGCAGGAGTAAAAATCCCTGGTGTTGATAGAGCAGTCGGTACTGCCTCTCAGCCTAGGGCTCAGTGGCCGTCAGATGGCGGGGCATGATACTAAATCTGTGAACGTGGAACTTTAAGCGTTAATCCTCCCTGATAGCGCAATTCTGCACTGCAGCAATCTGTTACAGCATCTACAGGGGTTTAGAAAACAGCTGTCCCGGCGATACGCGTCAGTCTCTACTGCTCCGATCCGATTCGGCTAGAGCGTAATCAATCCATTGACCATCTCAATGTTCAGCACATCGCCAACCTGAAGCTTCAGGGCGTCAGCTATCTCTGGTGGAATGTTGATGATGATGTCACCGCTACCGTCTTCAGCTACCTACCAGTTACAAACAATGCGTTTGTCGTCGCTCATAATTATTCGCAAACCGGCCTGATAATTCTGCGAAGGAATTCAAACGTTGGTGCAGCCCATGACCGCATACGTAATGACGAGCAAGGTCAGACATCGTCTTTCTCTTCCCTAATTTCGAATTCACCCCAAGCGCCTAGGTAAATCCTCTTACAAGGCATTTTTATGATGAATCCTTGCTCCAGAAGCAGTCTTGGGATGTCTCTCATCAGACCAGATATCTCCCATCGTTCCGCAGTCGGCGGCATCACCTTTTCAACAAATAAATCCAAGTCGAAGTCCTGCGTTGCGACAAATGGCCCGGCGCGGTCGTATTGCTCAAACACACCTGATGCTACGCAGATGACTTCCCCGGCTTTCACGATCATGAAGACTTCTCAAGGTTTTTAAGGAGGCCTCGCTCACGGCAAAAACGAACAGACCGTTACTGAAGTATCCGTGGCGTGAAATGGTGCTGTCCCTTTGCGATGCGCAGAAAGTCGCGCAGGCTCGCACGCCCGTTCTCACGCTGGAATGTTGCGAGCACGTACCGGCTATTTACCGTAGTCATTACCCAAAACCGACCTTCTCTTTCGATCTTAAGCACATCGGATGTCCTGATCAGATGACCATCACCGAACCGACCGTACTGATTTTTACGCTTGTGGCCAAAAACAACACCGATGCCTGCGCGCGACCTGATGGAAACACCACAAAGGTAAGCGGTCACCGGCACATCAAATCCTTGCTCCTGGGCTTTAATAATTCGTTTGAGATCGAAATCCGTGTGGCGTTTTCCGTGGAAATTTACATCTATGGTGTCGAGCATCACTGCGCTCCGGTGCTTTTCCGCAAGTCGTTATCGGGAACTCCGCACGGAACCAAACGCGTTGGTATCGTGCAAGATCTTTGGTAGTTTTCAGCCTGATCTAATCATGCTCGAGAGAAAGATCGGGCGAAGGTCTGTCAGCGAATCGATTTGAAAGTCTGGACGGTGCGAGTTGTGGTAGATAGCTCCTCTCTCAACCTCTATCAGGCAAACCTCAAAATCACTGTCGTAGCCGAGGGATACTTTAGTTACGCGCTCCATGTCCCACCCGGCACCTTTGTTCATCCATGCGGGGGTCGTGACCTGAACATCAATTATCTCTCGTTCAGCGCTCTGGGTGACGAGCATGCTTTGCAACCTGTGCTCCCCCTCAATCATGTCAACGAATTCAGTGCTGCGAGCTTGGTCAGTCAAGCGAACAGTGAGGTGATACCAGTGAGTTCTGAGCACCCGTGACACGCTATGCCAATGCGCAAGGCCTTCACCAAAAATGCCGGGAACGCCGATTAGGTCTGAGTCTTGTGTTCTGAACATCAGGTGCCTCAGTTTTCTGCGGACGCAAAGCAGCCCGGTTGGTTAATTCAAAATAGAGAGAAGATCTCTTTGATGGTTGCTGCTTTGCGATGACCCGGCCCGAGGAGCACATAGACGCTATTCCGAGTTTCGAACAGAAAACCTTCGTTTAACGCAGTACCCATACTTGAGCGCACCCAATGTCCCGGCTCGAAACGGCGCTGCTCGTCGTCCACAACTTTGTGGGCAAACATGAAGATTGGTTGGCAGCCTGCGGCGGCTACTTTGGCTCGCTCGTCGTCGGTGACGATGGCGTCTAGGATTGTCCATTCTTCTACGGCGCAGAGAGGCATCCATTTGTAGCGCTTTCTGGCTGCAGACATCGCGCCTTCAAGACTCAGTTCCGAGCCAACCAGAGGAGCTCCGCTGTCACCAAAAAGTCCTTCATCGAAACTCGTGACCATTTGAAGCCTCTTGAATTGATGACCAGTGATAAACCGACTGCAGGAGGTTTGAGACTTATTGGACGGTCGGCCCGCTGCCCTCCAGTGACGGCTCACCGCTCACCAGTAATTTCCAAAAATTGCCTAAAACGACTCTGCAGATAGATCGGAAGGGCCGCTGTGTTCTGCCCTCAAATCAAAGTATGCGCAATACTACCTCATTTTGATATTTAACGGAAACCCTCCTGTGTGGCTATATCCTGACTTTTGAGTGAGCCATGCAACTTAGAATCGCTCTCGCAGGCGCAATTAGAGCCCTGCGCCTGCAGCGTCAGCTTCGACACGAAGACCTTTCCGACGCCTCGGCGAAATCCAAGCTCAGCGCGCTAGAGCGTGGCGAAACAAGCATCACTCTTGAAAAGTTCGAGAGCCTTGCTGAGGGCCTTCGAATAGACCCGCTAGCCCTCCTCGCTCTATGCCTATCCAAACGGCTAAATACCCCCTATCCGGCTCTAATGGAGACCGCTCTAAAGCAGCTCCGCGCTTTTGAGAAAGAAGGTGGACTGAGAGTTCTTGCTGAGCAGCTTCCTGACGGGGAGGTCGCCCACCGTAAGCCAGGCAAGCCTCAGAATAGAAAGGGGGAGAGCGTCGTTCGCGAGCTCAAGGTGGCAGGGATGAATCAATCGCAGATTGCTCGCGAGACCGGCCTAGCTCTATCGACTGTCCATCGATACTGGAAGAGGATTAATGCTACTGAATCTGGAGCGGATTAATAGAGAACAGTGCTGGTTGAGAATTAGCGCACTGAAAGTGATTCGCGGATCGTGGAAGTACATCGTTGCCATTTACATAACCATGCGACGCTGAAAAATGTAGAGTGCCAACATGTGAAGCACGGCAAACTCACGTCTCAGTTGTGGTTACTCATCTTGCCCCCCTGTCGCTGATTCTCTCGCAGTAGCTTCGCGTGCGGCAGCCTAAGCACCTGCGGCGGAGAAAATCAGGTAAAAATCTCTAGGGATCTACGGTGCAAATGTAAACCGTCAACCCCAATAGAACCGACGCCGTTTACATTCTTTGAAGGAAGGTTGTGGCTTCATAAGTTTGCAAACCGGCCACAAGGTTTACATTTTTCCGACTAAATCGCGTCAAAAATCCAGCGTTTACATTTTTATGAAAAGACACCATGATGGATGCGTGCCAGCGAACGACACAATCGCCTAAAACCCCTTATTTCTTGGATTAAACGGATAGAACGTTGGAATCAATACGCCTGTAACGCGCCCGCAAGTGACGTTTACATGAAAGAAATAAAAAAACCAGCAATGCGTTGAAGGCGAATTCCAACAGTGACCAGACGCTGCGATTGAGCAGGCGGGTGCTGGTCTGGCGTGGCAACAAGTCGAGCCAGCTCTGCATCATCCCTGCCGCCACCGCCGAAAGAATCCCCGACACGCCAAGGCGTTCAGCCAATACATAAGCAGCGAACGGCAGCAGCAACATGAACACCACGTGGGTCGCCGGATCATCCCAGCCGCGCGCGATCATCCACGAGCGCAGGCGCCCGACCAGCCAGCTCAGCGCCACGCCGACCGCCAGACCACCGAGCGCCACCACGACAAAGGTCAGGCTGGCGTTGGTCAGCGAGAACACGCCGGTGATGGCTGCGGCCAAGGCGAACTTGAAGGTCACCAGGCCAGAGGCGTCGTTCATCAGCGCCTCGCCCTGCAGGATGTGCATCAGCGGGGTCGGCAAGCGGTTCTGCGAAATAGCCGAGACGGCCACGGCGTCGGTCGGCGACAACACGGCCGCCAAGGCGAAAGCCACGGGCAACGGAATCGTCGGCAATAACCAGTGAATGAAGTAACCGGCGCCGACCACGGTGAAAAGCACGAGGCCCACCGCCAGCGTCAGAATCGGCCCGCGCAAATGCCAGAACTCGCGTTTGGGCATGCGCCAGCCATCGGAAAACAGCAGCGGCGGCAGGAACAGAAACAGGAACAGTTCGGGATCGAGGGCCACGTGCAAACCCAGCGTCGGCCAGGCCAGCAAGGCACCGGCGGCGATTTGCACTAAAGGAAGCGGCAGCGGGATGACCCGTCCGACCAGACGCGAGACGCTGACCAGCATCAGCAGGATCAGGACGGTGTAAGCGGTTTGCATAAAGCGGAAATCTCAGACAATCGACAGCGTTGAACTGCCATATTAGCCGCTTAGGATGCGTCTGGCGTTTGCACCTATGTCGCACTGCTGGAACGCAGTCCCTTTGTGGGAGCGAGCCTGCTCGCGAATACGGTGTGTCATTAACAGATATTTTGACTGACACGCCCCCTTCGCGAGCAAGCCCGCTCCCACAGGGTTTTGCATTGCCAAATCGACCTGAGGCGCCGCGAACCGCTTTGGTCATGGCATAATCCGTCACCATTTTTCTCCAGCACCTGTAAAGGGGGCAATTCCTTGACCGTTTCAAGTAAAACGTTGCACCTTTTCGGCATCAAAGCCTGGGATGCCTTATAAGAATCGTTCAAGGCCTTTTAAATCAAGGCCTTGCCCCCAAAATCAGCACCGCAAACCACCACATTTTGCGACTGTTCAGAACTCAATAAACATTGGCCCGAACGGTTGCGTTTTGGGGAAGAAATCTACAGAGACAATCCCGCCCCCGGCGTCCTGCCGAACGAACACAATTCATTCATCGCAGTAGTGAATCACGGATATAACGCTGTTATTCTCGTCGCCACGTTCGCCAAACATTAAGGGATGGAGGCGAAAATAGAAGCCCCGGAGCCGCGAACCTTCGGGGTTTTGCATTTCCGCACTGAGACTGAAATGATGTGCGGATTAGCTGGCGTATTCCAAAGGCGCTAGACAAGGGGTTTCAGCGCTCTTTGAGACCCCGTAGAGTCCCTCAAGGGAACATCAATTGGTACAAAAACTGGTACGAGATCAAACCTCCCTTCTCCGGCGTTCTGCCGAACATAATGCAAATCAAAACCACAATGCTGTAGCTGTATGGATGACGCGACATGAAACGACTTGAAGACCTTACGCTTCCACAATCCCTCCAGAGCAAAATCTCCACCCTGGTACGCAGGGTTTCGGATGCACAGGGTGATGTCGATATCCGCATGGCGGTCGAGCGCGCAGAAGGATTCGTGGAGGGGCTGGAAGCGGCGCGCTGTTTAACCGATGCCACTATTGAGGCTCTCTTCATCATCATAGAAAGCGCAGCTGAGCGTCATTGAGCCAAGGCTTTCACATAAGCCTGGCACGCCTGCAGGGCAATCAATCCCCGGTCGCCTTTGTCGGTGATGGCGATAATTCGTTGAGCATGCGCCGGGTCAAGTCTGGCTCGTAGGGTTCCATGATCCAAGCGGCCGGTGCCGGTGGTGGCTGGCACGTCGCAGCCTTTGGCAACGTCGGTCGCATTGAGGAGGACTGACAGGCGCACATCAGCAGTGGCAAGGCGATCGCGCAGGCGAGCCTGATCGTTTTGTACATTGGTCATTTTCTCGAAGTGGGTTTTCTCGCTGATCGCTAGCTTCTGCTCGAGCGCAAAACGCTTGTCCTGCTCAGCTTGTTGCGCGGCGGCGGCAGCCTGCGTCAGTTGATTCATGGCGTCGGCGTGCTGCCGCGCCTGCTCGGCCAGCTGCTTCCCGTAGCGCCAGCCCTGAAACTGCCACGCACTGCCGGCGGCGGCGATAACCAGCACCAGTAGCCCGGCCAGCCTCCACGACACGGTCACGCCAGCACCGCCTGCGCCTTTTCCCACAGCGCCAGTCGATCAGCCAGCCCGTTCAGCCCGCCATTGATCCGCCGAGTGATCGTGTTGAACTGGTCTCGATCAGCCAAGTCGTTCAGCCCCTTCTGCTTCCAGAACCACGCCGCCGACATCGCGGCATGCTGCGGCAGTTCCAACAGTTCAGGCTGATTGATCAGGTCAATACCCAGCGCTTCGCCGCACGCCGCGTAGCTCGCCCGGCCAGTAATCTGGATCAGGCCACGGCCGCGATACTTGGAGCCGTCACCCGCCACAGTGTTGCCCAGGTCTGCCCTGCCCTCGTACTTTGCCTGAGCCGCAGTCGGCCCCCAGATCTCGCGCACCCACCGCAACTGGCCGGATTCATGGCCGACCTGAGCGATGAATGCGGCAACTCGGTTACTGCCGACGATCTGGTAGCGCTGCATAGCTGTATTGAGGGCAGGAACAAAAACGCCCGCTTGGGTGCGGGCGTTCGGAAGGATCTGCAGCAATTGCTGCGCGGTGATGGGCATGACTTTTCTCCGGAAGGCAAAAAACCTAAACTGTCGAGGCGCTCTATAAATTCGACTCTGATTGCCATTGACAACGTTTAATGTGAAAATTCGGCCTTAAAAACCAGACATTGATAACACTTAGTCTTTCATATCAAATATTTTTAATACATAAAGGAATTTATGGATGTATTACGGAATTCATTATTTGCGAGGAATTGCCGCTCTAATGGTGGTAATGCATCACTGTGCTAAATATCTACCCGAGAGCATTAGAGCACCAATATTTGGCGGCGCCGCATCTGGTGTAGACATTTTCTTTATGATCAGTGGTTTCATAATTGTAGTTGCCACGCAGAAAGCCGAAGCCAATACGACGGCAAGGTTTATTGGAAGAAGGGTTTTCAGGATATATCCAGCACTTGCTTTTTGCATGTTGGTAGGATTTGCGACTATATACACCGACAGATCTTGGCTAGATATAGGGCGAGCCATCGCGCCGCTTCCAATTGATTACACAATGAACGCACCGGCATTTGGCTACAACTTGATGGGGCCCGCATGGACGCTGACCTATGAAATTATGTTCTATTCGTTCTTCTGCCTGGCAATGTCAATAAACCATAAGCACAGAGCGTTAATTGCTGCGCTCATTATGTCGATACAGTGTTTTGCGATACAGACTTACTTTAACGGCGAATTCAGCTTTTCCGCGTACACACAGCTAAAAACTGACGGCGCATCCCCGATCTATTCCTACCTTAAAAACGCATCGTCGCCGATGTTTTTTGAGTTCATTTATGGAATGCTGATAGCTGAGCTGTTCCTACGCTACAAGCATCTAATAAGCAAAAAAATAGGATGGGCTGCTTTGTTGTTTGGCTCGTCCGTATACTTGTGGCTGTACGCGTCACAAAGCACGCCAGGGTTCGGAATTACCTATTTCGGTATGTGGTCGGCGTTCTTGTTCGCCGGTGTATGTATTTATCAGGCCGCAAATAAAACCTCTCGATTCGCCCCATTGGTGTTTCTCGGGAATATTTCTTATTCGATATATATCTCACACTATGTTGTTATGGGAGTGGTCGAGAAGAACAACCCACTTCAATTCTCAAGCTGGGGCAGCTTGTCGCAATTTGCGTTTGTAATTTTCGCCTGCATAATTACAGGTACGTTCGTTCATTTAGTCATAGAGAAGCCTTTTATAAAGATAGGCAAGGCGATCACAGATCCAGCAGTTCGACCTATACCACAGGCTAGAGCCGAAGTCACACCACAGAAAAGGTAAACAACAGCCAAATGTTCATTTACTACATGACCATGCTTATAACGTGGCTTAACAAGATGAGTGACGATAAAAGCACTGAAGAACAGCACAGAGAAGACTTTGAGGATGAGGCTTTTGCTTCCGGTGAATTCAAAGGAATACGATTCACGAAAAATGCAAACGGCGAGTACAAAGACGAACGCCTTCAGAAGCGATGGGAGGCGTATCTAAGCATGGCCAAGGCTATCGATAACGCATAGCTGTTACGGTGCGCCAAGAGGCGCACCGCATTTAAGCTCGAAAAGCCTTCCCAATTATCGACTTAGAACTGAATAGAGATCCCATCCAGGAATAGCTGGCTCAGTCCGGCCGGGACGGAAGGTTCGACTGTCAACTGGAAGTCGTTAAACCGCACCGGAACGATTGTAGGGACGCCGCTAACAATACCAACGCACGGGAAGTACGCTTGCTTCCCGGTGGGTTGAATATTGCAGAACACCTTGCTGGAAAGCGTCCCGGAAAAGCTGCCGGACATTTTAAGTGATTTCCCCGGAACCACCGTTCTCTTGGCTCCCGTTGCGGAAAATCCATTCTCACCCACCAGAGGCAAGTCCTGACTGTTGCGGCAATTGCCACTGATGTTGCCGCAAGCAATAGTCCCGAGACTTCCAAATGCCACGTCGATGGTAAATACCGAACTGCCACCGCGAAGACTGAAGTTGTTCCATGTCCCGATGCCGGCAAGGGTGGCCATTGACGTTCCGGTGATAGATCCGTCAGTTATGACGCCATGAACGCCGTCAAGCTGCCATCCTTGCACGCTTGAACCGATAGAAATGACCTGGCCGGTAAGTGGGTTTGTTGCCCGCAGGTTGTTAAGCTGAACGTCGTAAGCGTAACCGTCCATTAAGCAGCCGCGTTGCGATCGGTTGGACGAAATGTCGGACGCCTGGATATCGCTGATCGCCGGATCGCTGATTAAGCCACTACCCTGCACCCTCAGCGCCTGGCCGCCGCCCGTTTGGTGATAGCCGATTACCTTCACGTTAGAGCAGGCATCAGTACTCGCGTGGCAGTAAACCCCGGAGGCCTCGGTATTGCCTGCAGCTGCAGTGTGACGACCACCGATGACTTCAATCCCACTGCAAACGCCGCTACCAACACCGCCCGCCGATGCCGGCAAATCGCCCTTTGGGTAGACCGCCGCAGTGCGAATGGCATCCGCCTCTGGGTTGATAATCTTGATGTTTCGTGACTTGACCACCACACCGAACTGCAGCCGCCCCGTATAAGGCGTGCGAATCCAGCCGCTGTTAAAGCCCTGCACAAGAATGCCGTGCTTGAGGTTGGTAGTGTCAGGCCCAAGCATTGCCACGTCGTCTACGATGCAGCACGTACCATCAAGACCGGTCGGCGAGTTGATGACCAGGCCGTCAGTGCCTGCCACGCCGCGGTCAATTCCTTGGTCAATGCCGAACTTGCCGCAGATCACGGTATCGGCGCGCACCGCGATACTTCCGGTGACTACGGTGCCGCCTACGAGCTTTCCGAGATCGGAGGTTCGGTTAGGACGCCCCTTGCCAACGATTGTCACCGTGCCGTAGGCGGTGACGCTCTTATTGCCGATGTTGTACACGTCTTTCGAGCCAAACCGCACCAGGCCTCCGGTGGCGGCGATCATGGCGTCAAACCTTGCCGAGTCGTCCGCTCCTGGGAAGTCATCGATGTTTCTGGTTTCGTCGAACTTATCCTGCGCGCTGCGCTCCCGATAAGTGACTTTGGTACTGCCGCTGTAAATCCCCAAGGCCTGGCGAAGCGCTGCATCACCAACCGCCTGAAGCTTCGGCGAATCGGTTGCCCAGGTGCCAGTCAGCGTGAGCGGGATGTCTGCTGCGCTCATCACGCGGTACAACTCGCCGCTTCGCTGAATCAGTTGGGTTTGGCGCTGAACGATAACCCCGGCGCCGTACACCAGATAGGTCGACTCGTACCCCTGAGCAAGCAGGTAGTCAGTGACCTGCTGCATGATTCCGCGCCAAGACCTGATTGGCACCCCTAGGCGATTGAGGTATTGGTTGAACGGCCCGGTGAGAAGTAGATCGAGAATCCCGGCATTGTCTACCAGGTCGCGGGGATCGACAGAGCCATATGGGCCGACAGGGTTTCCGGTGTTGTATGGCATGTTTTCTCCAGGCATAAAAAAACCCGCTCATTGGCGGGTCGTATTGATCGAATGTTTGTTGCTATGTCGGTGGGAAGTTGTCGTCGTCGGCGTAAAGCTCTTCCGAGTACTCGGTCGCACTTACCGCGCAGGTGCCGTCCTGATTGGGAGTGATTTCCGTGATCATTGCGGGGTAGCCGACCTGCTCGCTAGGGCCGAAAAGGAACCTGGCCGGCTCAATGCTGAGGTCGGTTATCAGGTCGAAGTCGATCGCCCAGGAAGGAACGCGAACCTCGAACCAAGTAATTTGCTCGGGAGCAAACAGCCTCGTCACCGTGCCGTCATGGCGTCGGATCAGCGCACGCGGATTGGAAACTGACCAATCCATTTCCTCTGTAAGGGTGAGGACGTAGCTGTCTCCATCGGCGTAGAAGTCCGTGATCAGTGCGCTCTTGGTCGTTCCCGGAATGTCGTCGGCGAGCGTGACGTGATCCAGGTCTTCAAAGACCAAGGCGTCAAGCTCGGTATCTACGCTGTAGCTCCATCGAGCCAGTTGATACTTGCGCAGCTGCCGCATCCCGATGCGCCAGGCGCGTGTGTTGTCGGTAACGCCGTTCAGCTGGATCTTGTCCACCTTGAGCCCAAGGCTTCCATCGAGGCGGCACTGCCTTACCTCCTTCTTGTTGGTGTATTGGTCGACGTACTCGACATCTACGCCGTCGAAGTCGTCCGGACTCGGGGCGACAAAGGCTGAGCTGAGTTCGCTGGTCATTTCATGGGGCGTAATAGCCCCGCGAGACGACTGAATTCCCTCGCGCCTAACGCCAAGCAATCCGTCGCTGATGGTAAGGTGAGACATGCCGGCGGTGAAGATCCCTGCGAGCACGTCCCGGGCGGATGCCTGCTTTTCGTGGGACATGTCGTACAGCTCGCCCCGCGGCTGCCAGTAGGTGTTCTCGGCATTCTGGATTGAGTCGATATCGATCAGCGAGGAATCAATCCCGAGGCTGTCGCACACATACAGCGCGGCATCCTTGATAGAGCGAGTGGTGCCGGTATCGTAGATGCGAACAGGCACGCAGTTGATCTGCCGCTCAGACTGGGCGCTCAGGCGATCGCCCCCCCGGAACTCCATGGTCATCGCCGTGACGCCCGGGTACGACGACTTCGCTGGAAGCTTGGTGCGCAGCCCGTACCATTGTATGGCGTCACGTACTTGGCCACCTTCGACCGGCGTCACGCGGCGCATTTGAAACTCAGGTCGCAATGGATACGGGAACGTCACGGACTCAGTGAATCCGATCTGGTCGGGAGTGCCATCGGTGTAAGTGTGCGTGATGGTGTTCCATGCGCCAGCCAGCGCAGCATCCCTCCAGCGAATTTGAACAGATTGCGTGGTGGTTTTCAGTCGCGCCTTTTTGTCGTAGTAGCAGAGCCCTTGGCTGAAAAAGATGTCGTACTCGGCCGCAGTTGCCAGTTCGTTTTCCGGGCAACCCATGAAGGAGCCGATCCAGTTTGCGCTACCGCCGCTTCCTGCCAACGAGAAGTCGAGAAGCGTTCGATCGGTGAACCCAACCCATGAAGCATCGACCGCGCCGGTATCGGTCAGGCGCCGGATGGTGGCCGTCAGCCCGCTTACAGATTGGATTGTGTAGCGCAGGCCTCGATAGCCCAGCGCCAGGCGCTGCTGACCTTCTGGAAGGCCGGCGAATGGCGTGCCGCTGTCGTAATTAAGGGTGATAAACGCCGAGCGCTCAGCATTGCCTCCAGTGGATGCCGCGCCGGTCACATATACGGGGGTCGAGCCAAAAACCGAAACCGGTGCGCTTGTCAGGGAGATCGCGCCACCCTTGTAAGGGCTCGAAGGCTCAAGGATTTTCAGCTTGCCGGCGCTGTCTTGCGCTACAAGGCCGATACCGGAAAGCTGTGCAGTGACCGTCGATACCAGCGCCGCCATCGATGCGTAGTTGGCATTTAGCGAGATAGTCCGAGTAGCACCCTGAAAGACCACAGACCAGGCGACGGAGGTTGTGCTGAAGTTCAGCGTTGTCGGCGCCGCGCTGGCGGTGACAGACGAGGCCGTGCCGCCAATGCCTGGAACCGGTGGGACATAGGGCGAAAAGCTCGCCACGGTCAGGCTCAGGTCGTCGTCGTAGCGAAGCGTGACTTTCATCCCGACAAAGGGCGCAAGGTCTGCAATCTGCCCGGCGATCCGGCTGTAGTTGCCGGCATTCGTGATGGTGTAGGTATCAGGCGCGGACAGCGTGATCGACGTGCCGAGCCCCCACTGATCAGGGAAGGCCGGGCTGTTTCCGATCAGGCTCAAGGCGCCGCCACTGATAAACATGCTGTCAGCAACGACCGCAGAGTCACTTGGCGCCGTGCTGGCCAGATCGAGGCCTGCCGTGCCTGCACCGGTGCCGCCGACCTCGTTCACGCGGAACCAGTTTTCTGACCGTGCATCGGCAGGCAAGGTTTCGCCTGGGCCATAGATCGTGTAATTAAGATCGGAGCCGAACGCTGCAAATGGAGTTTCGCCGATCTTCATCAGGCTCGGCGCCATGGACAGCCGGCCAACCCCGACGCACAGGCAGAGCGTGGTGTGCATCTGCCGTTTGTTCACGAACCGGGAAATGGGCTGGGTCAGGTAGTCAGGGAAGACCTTCGCACGGCCCAGCACTTCGCGGATCGGTGAGTTCAGCTTTGCTTGGTTGGCTGTAGCTGTTGCGGAATCAAGCTCATCACCTTGGGCGTTGCTCTTGGCCTTCGCCGCCTTCGGCATGGTCAGGATCATCACAATCGAGACAGCTGCCAGCGCCACGGCTGCCCATGCCGCAATGACCGCGGCACTGGCCCGAGCCTCCGGGTAAATGCGCAGATCCGTATCAGGATGAACCGTGAACGATGTCCACGACTCAAGAGGCAGCGGCTTGCCGTCGACATCGATGCAGATCGGCTGAGGACCTTCCATGCTGAAGCCTTTGGCCTCGCTCGCCAGCCAGGTAGTGAGCAGGACGGGATTGTCTACGTCGTGAACCTCCAGAGGCTCACCTTCAAGGCGAGACGGGTAGATTTTTATCACTTGAAATACTCCACTCGCACAAATCTTCGTTTCAGCCGGGAAAGCGGAAGGCGGGTAACGCCGTGTTTCGGGTTGATTTCCAGCGCCTCCAGCTCTTTGCCATCCATGACCACGACGGCCACATGCTTGAGCAGGCTGCCGCGGTAGCAGGCGATGAGCGCGCCAGGTTCTGGCTCGCAGGGCTGAAGCGTCGGGAACCACTGGCCAGCAACCTCGACCATTGATCCGTCCCCCTGCCGAGCGCTGACCCATTCCGGCCAGTCGGCCAGGCCCATGTCGCGCCTGACCTCCAAAACAATCCCGTAGCAGTCGACTCGCGGCCACACTCTCCCGCCCTCGCTGTACACGCCAGCGCGGTATTTTTCGTGATCGATCATTGGTAGTACCGAATACCTGGGGCGAAGCTGGCGGTGTAGAAGAGGCGCGGCCACGCCGTTTCCAGCAGGTTGAAGTAGCCGGCGATGATCTGCGCCTCGGTGGCGGTGATAGACCCGGTTTTCACCTTGTAGCCGAGGATCTTGGCCGGAGCTTCGAGATCGGTGTCGATGTACTCGCGATAGATCAGCTGGATTTCTCGCTTCTCCTTTAGCGCCTTGCGAATGAACGCAGAGACGCTTCCGTCGATGTTGCACAGCGCGAATTTCAGATCCTGCTTTCCATCACTGCCGCGTTTTGGGAGTGCGACCGAGATGCCGCACGCGGTGAACAGCACCAACTGACCCGTTTCAAGCCTTGCCTCGAAGTCTTCGAAGCCGTTTGTTAGGTAGTGGCTCACGACGCCATCAGTTACCGCCAGCGTTCCCCGAAGGATCTCAGGGCCGCTGCTTGAGTAGATCCTGTTGAGTACGGCGCTCATTCCGGCCAGTTCCGATTGATGGCTACGTCGAGCATTCCCGCATTCAAGAGGAACTGAGGCGCATAAATGGCCCAGCCACCACGGAGAATCGGTCGCTCCCACAGCACAAGCGTTGCTGAAATGGTCCAGTTATTGACGCCAAACAGCACTGGGCCTTCGTATCCATCCTTGAATTGCGCCTTGTACGGAAGAAGACCTTGCGGCGTCCTCAGTTCGCACTCGAACCACTGACTACCCGAAAGCAGCGCATCCTCGACCCATGACTCGAAATACTCGGCCTGAACCGAGTCGAGCATCCACTGAACCTTTGCCTCGGTCGGAACCGACGCATAGTTGCGGCGAACCCTGGCCCGACCGGTCTGCATAGTGGTTCGCTTTACAGCGCTGACCGGGGAAAACCCGTAGCCATCCCTCAGCGGGTAGGGGAGTTCCTTAGGGTAAGTAATCATCGGATGGCTCTCCCTACTCCGAGCATCTGCTGAATGGCCTTCGCCTCTTTGCCGTTTTCACGGATGTTCGCGACGAAGTAGTCAGTGACCCACTTCCCGTCTATCTGGCTCGACCTGCTTTGGCCGGCCCGGCTTGCGTCTTCGTGAATGTTTACGACCGGGGCCGATCCCTGAAGCATCTGAGTTGAATCGGGACCACTACCCTTGGCGCCTGGCTGAATCGGGGAAACGTTCCCTTTTCGCAGCGCTTCAACTGCCGCCACGCCGCCAAATTTCCGGATGTCCTTCTGACTCCAAACGACTTCGCCCTTGTGGACGGTGCCGGCTGGATCATTCACGCCACCCGAACCGGTGTAGCCACCATCCGAAAAGCCAATGCCGGCGATGTTGGCCACGTTGGCCGCGGTAGCCACGCCCACGGCTGCAGCTGCCGCGAAGTTGAACGGAGGCGGGAATGCGGCCAGGGCTTTCTGCACGGCCAGATAGCCGTCCATAGTTGCCTGAACGATTGCCGCCGCCTTGCCGATCGCTGCAAGCTTCTTGTTGCCGGACTGGCTGAGGCTGGCCATGTTGCCGAAGAAGTCAGAAGCGCCCACCAGCAATGCTTGGTTTTTGGCTTCCTCGATCTTTTGTCGGTTTTGCGTGGCCTGCTGCTCGATGTTCCCTATGCGCTCGGCATAGGTCTCTTCGTTGATTGCCTTCAGACCCAGATAGGCCTGCTGCTTCTGAAGCTCGGTAGCGCGCCACTGGTCAATCTTGGCGGCATCGGCGTCCAGTCGATCTATCTCGCTGAACGCTCCACCCACGGAGGCATCCAAGCCGGCGGCGGCGGGCGCCTGACTCACACCCTCAACCGTACCGGGCTTCTGCGCCGACTGAAGGTTGATGTCGCGAATCTTGATCATCGTCTCGAGGCGCTTGGCGGCTTCCGTGTTGCCTTGGCGCTCGTATTCCGCCATCTGCGCGGCATCGTCCAGGCCGGACTTCAGCTGATTGGCTTCGCGTAGCTGGCCGGTGAGGGTCAGCAGCTTCACCTGATCATCGTTCGCCTGCTTGATGCCCTTCTGAATTTCAGCCTCACGCTCAAGGCCGGCGTTCTTCTTCAGCTGTGCGGTTATCAGGTCTTGACTGGCCAGCAGCGACTTCTGATCGGCGGTGAGCGTCTGCTTGCTTTTGATATCCGCAAGCTGTTGCTCCCACTTAATCAGCGCCTGAGCCTGGGCGCCCACCTTCTCGGTGGCGATGCCTTGGCCATTGATCGAGGCGAGCTGCTGGGTCAGAACGGCATTGGTCTGCCGCGCCGAATCCAGCATTTTCATACCAGCGTCTTCGGTGTAGGCCTTTGCCGTTGGCTCTTTGTACTTGTCGCGAATGGCCTTTTCGGATGCATCGGCGTCGGCTTGGGCGATCGTGTAACCGGCAGCGCGAGCCGCGTTGATGCGCTTCTGATCTTCGAGCAGAGCCTTGTTCAGCTTCTGCTCGCGAGTTCCGCCGGCCTCGATACCCTTCTGAAAGTCCTCGTAGGCTTTCTGACCGTCGCGCTGAATGCGGGCGTTATCGCCCTCAGCCTTGCCCTGATCAGTGAGCAGCAGCTTTTGCTTCTCCAGGAGGCTGAGCCGGGTCTGCAGGAATCGAGTCGAGTCGCTGTCAGCGCCGAGCGTGCCGGGGAACATCTTGGCCGCGAAACTATCCTTGCGATCTTCCAGCAGCTGCTTGGTGTTGGCGATCTGCTCGTCGAGCGACTGCTGACGGCCAACGCCGAGCATGGCATCCCAGCCGCTTTTGGCTGCGCCCGTGATCGCATTCCACGCGGTCTCGATGGTGCCCAAGCTTTCCTTGATGGTCTTGGTGCGAGCCTCCAGCGCTTTGGCGTAGGCATCCTGAGCGATGGCCGCGGCCTGCTCCTTCTCGCCCATCTGCTCGGCTGCACGCACCTGCTCATAAACCGATGCGGTCAGGAAGTTGTATTTATCGTTGAGCGTGGCCAGCGTCTTGACTGGATCCTCAGCCAATGCGGCGAACTCGGCGACGGTATCCGCTACCGCTTTGCCGGTGACTTGCTCGAAGCCAATGGCCGCCGAGGCGATCTGCTCGAAGCTGGTACTGGCAATCTTGCCATTCGATGCCAGCAAAGCCAGCGTCTCGGCCGCCTTCCCGGTGGTGCCCACGCTCGCGCTGATCGTGGTCGCCATGCCGGCAAGAGCTAGCGCCGACGTGCCGGCCGCGTTGCCAGTGGTTACGATGCCGAGGCGATAAGCATCTGCCTCTTTGGAGCCTTGGTAATAGGCCAGGCCCAGCGTGCCGACCGCGGCGGCGGCCACAGTGAATGGATTGACCAGGCCGAGGATGTATCCGCCCATGGCCTTGGCCGCCGGGCCGACCCCGCCGAACATGTCTTTGAGCTGCCCGCCCTGCTGCAGGAATACGGTCAGCGGGTTCTGGCCACCTTGGAGCGACACGGCGATGTCAGTGAATTGAGCAGGCACGCCGCGAAGGGCTGCAGCTGTCTGCTTGGCTGTGTTGCCGGTGCGAGTCAGCGAGTCGTCGAACTGGGTCAGCTTGGCCCGGGTTTGGTTGATCTTGGCCTGATACTCGTCATATGTAGCCTTGTCGAGCTTGCTGCCGGCTGCATTTCGATGCTTGGCAAGCGCCTGCTCCTGCTTGTCCAGGTCTCCGAGACGGCGGATCACTGGATCGATCTGCCCGAGCAACTGCTCAAGCTCATCCGCTTCAGCTGATACCGACTTGGAAGCCTTGTCGGCGCTCTTGCCCATCGACTCCATTCCGGCGCCGGCTTTGTTCAGTGCTGGCTGAATGGCAAGGCCCGCATCCTCCAGCGCCTCCAGCGCCTTGCGCGTGTCCGCCGCTTTTGTTTCGGCGTCGCGGCTGTCCAGCTCAATGACGAGGCGGGATGTTTGGGCCATTGCCTTTTCTCCAGGTATAAAAAATCCCGCCGGAGCGGGTTTCGGGTGTCAGGCCTTGGCTATGACTTGGATTCTTCATCAGCCTCAAGGCAAAGCGCGTCGAGGGTGTAGACGACTTCATCGATCTCGCGGCGCGACATGGCCGGCGGGTGAGCCTCCAGCCAGTCGGATATCTCACGTGCCGCCAGCGGGAGCGGGAATGCGCCAGCCATCGAGCTGATGAACCGGCGCCCGCGGGCAATGTTGCGGAAGGTGTTGAGCAGATAGTCGGTTATCGGGTCCGTTTCCGGCTCATCCGGGACCGCCATTCGCAGCCGCTCGTAGATCAGTCGGCGCTTTTCTGTGTTCCCGCCCCACTCTTTTTCCCACTCGAAGCGGGCAACGACTTTCCCACCGTCTCCGCCAAGGCCTGCTGCGCTTCAAGTGCGGCATTGCCGGCGGAAGCCAGGACGAAAAGGAAGAACTCAAGGTTCGAGTTCAGCAACTGCTCGCAGATATCAGGGCTGAAGTCGAGCGGGTTTCCGTCCGCATCCTTGACGCCGGTCCAGTCCTTGACAATGAACTGACTGAACAGCTTGCACTGGGTCTGGTTTTCGGTCGTCTCGCCAACCACTACACCGACCTGACCATGTTCGAACTGGGCATCTGCACTGCGCAGCTTGCGGCGCTCGCGCTCAAGGGCGACGACGTAACCAGGGTTATCAATTCGTGCCAGCAACACTTTGGTGTCGTCGTCATAGGCGACCCACTTGGTTTCCGTGGTGTTCTGGTCTGTCTTTTTCATCTGCAAAGCCATGCGAAGTCCTCACGCCACGCCGAAAAAGGACCGCCCCGGCTGGCGTTGGTGCCGGGGCAGTCAAAGGGGTCAATCGGTGTTACGAGACGGTGATCACCGACGTGCTCAGCTTCGTGCCGTCGTATTTGCTGGTAGCGGTGATGGTCGCCGTGCCAGATGCCACGCCAGTGACGAGACCGGTAGAGCTGACGGTCGCCTTGCTCGGGGCGCTGCTCGACCAGATCACGTTCTGCGGTGCGCCAGAAGGCAACACCGAAGCGGTCAGCTGCTGAGTTGCCGCTACGGCGACAGTTGCAGTGCCTGGAGCCACGGTGACGCTGGTCGGGGCCACATACGGAGCACGGGTAATGGTCGGCGCGATCTTGGCCACGGTGTAATTCAGTGTCAGCTCGATCAGGTCAGTTTTGCCGCCACTAGGTAGCTCACCGTCGACCTCAACCGCCGGGAAGCTGAAGGTGTACTTGTTGCCCACGCTGTCGGTGATAGGGAATTCGACCGCCACCGGCTTACGGGTGAAAGTGTTCTTCCAGATGCCCCAGGCCGTGGCCGACCATGCCATCGTGATAGTGCCGGTGATGGCCGCCTCGGTGGCGATCTGCGCGCCCGGGCCGAGCTTTTCAGTACCGATGCAGCGCTGAGCCTGAAGGCCGTTGTCGAGCGATGCGGTCATGCCAGAGACGCACGCCTGAGCCTCCATCGAGGCGCCATCGATCAGCAGCGTGCCGACGTTGCCATTTGCCATAAACGGAGTGGTCGTCGGGGCGCCCGGAGCCAGAACAATCGGCGCATTGCTGTCCGTGTAGTCCAGGCAGGCGGTGCCGAAGGTGACAGTCACCTTGCCGTCGCTCGGGATGTCCAGAGCAAAGGTCGGGATATGAACGCCCTTGAACAGCGAGTAGACGCCCACGTCCATGTAGTTCTTGGCGATACTGAAGGTGTGGCGAACATCGCCCACGGTCAGCACGTTGCTTGCCCAGTTTCCGTAAAATGCGGCTTCCAGCAGTTTGTCGAAGCTGCCGTAGGACAGCTCGGCCGTCAGGTCGCCGCCGATGTCGGTACTGGTCACGACCGAGCCCTGACTGATGCGCGAGTCGGTGATCTCGTCGCTGGTGGCAGTGTTGACGGTCGGGGTCATGGCGTTGCCGGTCAGCCGGAGCGTGTCCCAGGTGCCGGTGCTGGGAGTAACGCCAGGCGTAGACTCAGCAATGATGTAGCTCGTAACTTTGGCGCCGCTCGACATAGTGAGTCTCCAGATTGCGGACATGAAAAAGCCCGCGCGCGGCGGGCTGTAGTTGGTGTGTTGCGCTGGGTCAGCCTGCGCGGAAGCGGATATTCACGTTGACCTGATAGAAGCCTTCGAACTCGCCAGCCGGGATCTGGCTCACCTCCATGCATTCGAGGTCGCCCGATTGCCAGTAGGCAAAGTGCGCTTCGAGCTGATCCGACAGGACGTTGAGAGCCTTGAGGCCGGTGCCGACCCGGGCGAAGCATTGGATGCTGATCTGGCCAGGCTTGCGGGTGTACGGCTTGTCTGCCATGCCAGCCATGAAGGCTGTTGCATGCTGGATGTTCAGGCGGCACCAGAGGCCGTCAGCCGGCGGCGTGAAGGTCTGCGTGTTCGGGTAGTCGATGCTGGCTTGCGGCAGGCCTGTGAAGGCGACCATGCGCGCGGTGATCAGCTTGCGGATGTCTTCGTAGGTCATCGGTAGGCCTCGCTGACGCCGATCCATGCCAGGTCATAGACGCCGCCCGGGGCCTGGGTCGAATGCCCGAGTTCGAGCATTTCGCCGTAGGGGCTGTTCGTCTGGATGTAGATCACTGGGTAATTCCCTGACGCCTTGATCATCATCGCGCCTTTGTTGATGGTGTCGCTGCCGGACGGGTCGACGTTTTCGGCGACTGTGAAGTCAGGCGATCCCACCGAGACGATGTGACTGCCGCGGAACGTCCCGCCGATGTAACCCTTGCCCGCGGCCTTGGCATCGACAAAGAAGTTCTCCTTCCGCTCACGCTGGGTCAGCTTCTTGAATTTCTTCTTGCCGGTGTTGGTCGCGTTACGGGTGTCGACATTGGCGTCGTAGGCATCAGCCAGAGCCGTGTTCTGCGACCGAAGCTTGGTGTTGGCCTTCCACAAGTCCGGGTTGCCCACGGGCGAGCGGTTGACGACTTCGGTCAGCATGGCCATGGCGAGCACTCGCACATGCTGCGTCACGTCCTCGTCGATCTGGTCGGCGAAGTCGCTAAGGCTATGGCTCCATCCGGCTTTGGCGTTCATTTACGTCTTCCTCAGCTGGATCTCGTAGTGAGCGCCGCACGGGTCGACCTGGACATTAATCACGCTGAAGCCGTTGATCGTGTGGCCCACGGCCGGCGTTCCGGTCGTTTCGTTGGTGAGCGCGATCAGCAGCTGGTCGGTGGCGAGAATGTTGATTCCGTCCACGGCCTGCGACTTGAAGGCGTCCATCACGCCGCGCCCGGTGTAGGCGATGACGACAGGATCGGTGCTGACTTCTTCGACCGGGTCCCATGTGCCGGGCAGCGTAATGCCACCGCTGAACGGCACGACCGCATCAGCCAGGTCAGTGTCGAACGCCTCGGCCAAATCGGCCTGGATCTCTTCGCGCATTCCCATGGGTCACCTGTACACGTCGAAGCCGAAGGACGACCGAAGCCAGGGATTCAGCAGCGCCAGAGCGAACTGGATACCCTCGGCCTGGGCCTTGGTAGAACTGGAGTCGATCGCGCCGAACGTCTTCGAGGTCGTTACCGATCCTGCCTTGACGGTCTTGGCCTCCAGCGATCCAGACGACTGCTGCTGATACAGGATGCCGGCGGCAGCGGACTTGGCCAGTTCGGCGCCTGCCTGCTTGACCTCTTGCGGGATCGCGCCCATGTCGACGCCGGAGAGGTTGAGCGAGGTCAGATAGGCATTCGCCTGCAACACCGCCCGGGCTTTCTTGTCATCTGGAGCCCACGAAGCCCCGAGGATGGCGTCAACGTCCGCCACGGTGATGTAGGTAGCCATCAGGCCTCCGCTTGAATGAGTGGGGCCGAAGCCCCGGGTGTTACTGAGCGCCCTTCAGCAGAGCCAGCAGTTCAGCCTTCGAGTCGTTGGCCTTGTAGGTCACGGACTTGGCGTCGAGCTGTTCCTTGATCTGCACGACGGTCAGCTCGTCGAGCGGGTCGGTCGCAGCGGCCAAGCGATCTTTCTCGGCCTTCGCCAGCAAGCCGTCGACCTGCTTCTGCAGCTCTTCCGACTTACTCACCGCAGCGTTGCGGGCATCTGCCAAGCCTTGCATGCTCGACTGGATGCCGGACAGGGCCTGATACAGGCGCATCGCTGGGCCTTCGCCTTCAACAGGGTTCAGCACGCCCGCTTCAAGATCAGCGGCCAGCGCGTTTACGGCGTCGAGCTGCAGAGCCTCGCGGGAAGGCTCGGCACCTCCGCCACTGTTGCGGCCGCCACCTTCTGCGATGCGCGATCGAGCATGATCGACGCCGCCGGTTTCGCCCACGGTCTGCGGGCCGACAGTGATCTTGCCTTCATCACCGGAGAAGCCCCAGCGAGCCTTGATGTTCGGGTCGATGTGGTTGTCTTTTTTAACGGTCATGGTTTTCTCCTGGATCAATGCTGCGCGGCGGGTAACTCACCCGCCGCGCGCCCGGTTACGGCGTTGGCGCGGTAACGAGGGAGGTGATGAACGCCATAGGCACCTGCTTGCGAGCGAACTTGCGCTCCCAGTTGGTGGCCAGAGCCAGATCCGCCCAGTTCGCCGAGATCGGGCGAGTGGTGGTCGGGGTACCGGTGATGGTGGCGCTGGTGAACGAGAAGCCCAGCGGATGCACAACGAAGTTGCGACGAGTCCACAGGGTTTCAGTACCGCCACCATTGCCGCGATCCGGCGCACGTTCGTATTCGAGGCCGTCCAGACCTTCTGGCTGCTCTTCGGCGTAGCCGATAGCGCCCGGGCCGAAGATGATCGACAGGTACTTGGCGGTTGGGCCGGTGCCGATCACAGGCAGACCGTCGTCCAGAACGACCGGCATACCTTGGAAGCGACCGAACTCTGGGGTCTGATCCGCAACCGGCGCGAAGTCGATCTGGTTCTGGATCGACAGCTCGGTATGAACCGCCGAGTGCATGGCGATGACGCTCAGGCCGCCCAACTGGCCGGAGTAGTCGCCCATCGTGCCCTTGGCGCGGATCACTGCCGCTGGATTGATGATGCCGCCGGCGTCTACGACCATGTCGCCGCCATTGGAGGCGATGTTGTCGTTGTAGATGCCCACTGCAGTGGCAATGGTGCGGCGCTGGGCCACTCGCTGCCAGTAGGAGATCAGGCGACCTGCCACGAACTCCAGCGGGTCTTGCTTGGTGATGTTCTTCACCAGGTTCATGCAGTTCCAGCCTTCGTTGAGGTACGCGGCGCGCGCCTGCATGGAAGCACTGGTGACAGACAGCGGTACCGCGATGTCGGTGTACACGTCGTTCGAGTAGTTCGACTCGATGGACGCGTCTAGGTCAACCCACCACGGAATGGTGAAGGTGTTCGACGGGCTGGCCAGCAGCGTGGTCATGTCCGAGTTGGTGGTGAGGATGCCCGACTGGAAGAACGCGGTGCGCTCGACGGTGTTGACGGTGATGTAGTCGCGCAGCTCATCGCGGAACACGACGTCCGAGAGAATGGTTGGCATTGCTGAATTTCCTTTTACTTGGCCTCAGCAGCGGCTTTCATGCGCGCATGCTCGGCGGGGTTGGTTCGGCGAAGCTCTACGCGCTCCATGCCGGTCATTTGGTCCCACGTTTTGGTGGCCCCGCCACCCTTACCCCCGGCAGCCCCGCCGCCGTTCGCTTGCGTGCCGCGCACCAATGCTGCGTAGCGCGGCGCTTGCTGGAATTCTTTTGCCAGGTCTTCGAGACTGGCGATGGTCAGGTTGCCGGAGGCGTCCGTGACCTTGACCTGGCCTTCTACGATCTTCAGGCGGCGCTGGACGAACTCGGCGAGGATCTCGGCGTTTTCGCCATCGGCGATGCTGCTGGAGACCTTCGAGGCTGCCGACGTCAGGTCGCGTCGCTCAATGTTTGCGGTAAGTTCGGCCAAGCGCGTACGCTCTTGCTCAAGGGCTTGCTGAGAGCTGGTGTACAGCTGCTCGTATTCGCCGTTCGCTCGCTGCGATTCTTCTTGCAGGCGTCGCTGCTCCGCTTCGGCTGCGTCGCGCTTACGCTTTTCTTCCTTCTTCTCGGTGAGTAGCGTTTGCACTTGGTTGCGCAAGCCTTCGAGGTCATCGCTGCCCGTAGGCAAGCCCTCAACGACGAGAACGAAGTCATCGCCCATCGCCTTGTAGAGCGCCTGCATGGCCGCATCGAGCGCTTCGTATTCCGCCTTGCTGATCTTGTACTTCATGTCATCCCCCGGATGATTTGCCGTTGGCTCAGCCGCGGGCGTAAAAAAACCGGCTCATGGCCGGCTGGTTACTTGTCGCTCAGTTGCGTGAGCTGAAGGTCACACAACTTCTTCAAGTGCGATTGAAGGATCATCAGCGTCATCCCGTCCGCATCAACAATCGCCTGCGCGGTGTTGGTGATTGCTGACTCCAGAGGGTCGATGACGAATTGACTGGTCGAACCGATGATCTCGGCCGCCGGTGCGTTGCTTTCGTTCATAGGTGCTCCTGCCCCGGGAGGGGCTGAATTAAAGTCCCGCCCGCTCGAAGGCCAGCGGCTCAAGGTCTTTCAGTTGCTGCAGGTTCAGGCTCTTGCCGTTGTCGTCGACGAACTTGTCGAGGGTCAGGTCGCCCTTCGTGAACAGGGCATACCGCTTGGGCCCCAGAACATCGCGCTGGAAGGCGGCGGGCTGCCGTGAGAGCCAGTCCTGATAACTCGTCTTGCTGGACACCAGCTCAACGCCGTCAGGGCCGACCGAGGGCCGCGTCGAGCCTTTGATCTCGCGGGCAAACTCGCCTTTCAGCACAGGAAGCACGCCCGACCTGCAACCCCAATGCCCGGGCGGCTTAGGGTCGTCCCAAGCATAGATATGCTGGTCCCGAGCCTGGCACATCGGACTGGTGTGTGAGTCGAGCGTCGATATCCAGCGCCAGCCCTCCAGGATGTCGTCATTCGCCTTGAGCGTTTCCATGCGCGCCGTGCTGGCGACATGGTTGGTCATGGTGCGGACGAGTGACGACGCCTGATCCTGATGCAGCTGGTGAACGCTGGTAAGGCGCCGGCCGATCTGCTGGCTGGTCTCGCCCAGGCTGGAACCGATCTGGATCTCGCCGATGATCTCGGCTGCCTTTTTGGTGCCGAACTGGTCGAGCGCACCACTGATGCTGATCCGTTGAACGCCCTTGCGGGCCTCCAGCAGCATCGGGTCAGCCAGTGCCGCCGCGCTCACCATCTCCGCCGAGGGCACATTGAACTGGACGACAGCCTTGATGACCTTGCCCAGCATCTTGCCGTTGAACTCAGCCTCATAGACCGCGAACTCGCCAAGGTCGAGCTGAGCCCTGCCCTTCATGTCGTCGTAAATGCCCCGCAAATCGCCTTGGAGCGTTTCTATCTGCGAGGTGTACCGACGCGTGCCGTAGGCGCTGAGGCCTGCCGTCACGCGCGCCTTTGCCGTATTGATGGCCTTGCTGATGAATGACGCCACCCGCTTTAGGTTTCCGCCGGCGTAGCGCTGGACGTACACCTGGTGCCGAGTGGTGGCATCCGTCAGATAGCCCTCACTACTCATCCTTCACCTCTGGCGGCTCGTTCGGTTTCAGCGGGTCGTCTTCGCTACCCGGCACCGGCGCCTCGCCCTCGCGATCGTCGTCAATGTCGTCGTCCGTGCGGTCAGACTCCAGCACACCCGCCTGACGCAGGTTCGTGCGCAAGTCCTTCTTGGCGATGATGCCCTGTTGCCAGAGCTGCATCTGAGCCAGGATCGACTGCGCGTCCATGACCTGATCGAAGAACTCTTGATTGAGCCAGAAGACGGTCCCGGTCTCGTCGATCGCATCCATCATGAAGCGCTGAGCATCGAACAGGGAAAGCCGCACAGCCTCGGACACGTTGCCGGCGATCGTGCCCAGCACCGAGTTATCCGAGCTGTACCGGATGCGAACAGCCTCTGCCGTCTCGGCGCCGCCGCCCTGCTGGACGATTCGAGCGCCGATCATGAGCATCTGATCTTCCTTGTCCTTCATCAGCTCGCGGGCGAGTTGAGTTTCCTTGGCCTGCAGCATCACCGCAGAGCCCTGCTTGCCGAGGTTGTGCCCGCGCCGCGAGCCGATGTGCATCCCGTTTGGGTTCAGCTTGATGAACTCGTCAGGCTGGATATCCGTAGTGATGAAAAGCGTCGGCTGCGAACTGATGAAGCCCGCCTCTTCCACCGTGGCGCTGTTGCCGTAGTGAAGGATGTTCACCTCGGCCAAGTCTTCCAGCGGCGCCTTGTCGATGCTGGCGTCGTTGTTCTGTGAGCCGAAGAAGTGGAACGGGATGTGATCGAATGACTTGCCCGCCTTGTCGGTCGGGTTCGTTTCAGTGCCGTCCGGCGTGTCCTCGGTGTACACACGCTGCACGTACTTGCCATCGAGCAGCATCAGCGCGCGGTATTGATCCTTGGCGGTGAACTCGAATCCGTCGAGCGTGGCCTCGTTGATCTTTTCGTGCAGCACCACCAGCGTCAGCCGACGTACGCCATCGATCACATCTTCCCGCCAGTTGACGATGCTCTCGGCTGGGTAAAAGTGAACGTAGGCACGCGCATTCGCGGCTTGGGCGACAGTGAGTGACGTCTGACCCTCGGGCAGCTCCACCTTCGGGAAGTCCACCAGCAGTCCGCCACGGCCAGTGTCGAGGCATTCGCCAGTTGCTTCCTTGCACAGTTGCTCAAGGCTTGATCCGTCGCCGCTGATGTTCTCCAGCAGGTATTCAACGGCTGATGGCAGCTTGATCTCTGCCGTCTTGCGGAACACCGCGCCCAGAAGACCTGTACGCGTGCGGCCTGTGACGTTGAGGAACATCGCCCGCTTCTTGAGCTGCTCATACCGCGCGATGTTCTCGGGCGACTGATTGAGCGGGTCAGGCATTGGCAAGTATTCGTTGTACTTGCGAACCTCTCGCGGCCCGGCTACGCAACGCTTGACCAGCTGCCAACCGGGCAAGGCATCGTCGTACTCCTGCCGTTTGGCGCTGTAGTTGGGCATATGGGCCTCAGAAAGTGAAGGTGACAGGAATGTGCGTCATGGTGGCGCGCTTCGTTTTGGCGACAGCGAAGTAGCGCCACGCATCGGCGGGGTGAGACGCCCAGTCGTGAAGCGGCCGATCTTTCCAGCAGCCCTTCTTGTCGTCCCACTCTTTGCGGTAGTTCTCCAGCGCCGTGATGCCCTCTTCGCACTTCGCCTCGTCAAAAGCACAGTGGGCGAGGATCTCGCGAGCCTGGTCGATACCGTCGTCGACACCGATTTTCGGCACGACCTGGAAAGTCATGCGGTAATGCTGTCCGTCGATCTCGTAGCCCTCGCGCGCCATTTCCCGGCGGGTCTTGGCATCGCTGCCGAATTCCCTGTTGTCGATGTCGTGCGGGCCCCAATGCTCGGAGTAGGTGTAGCCCTTGTCCTTGAGCACCTTCATGTAGTGCCTCAGGCCTTCCCCACTGTTTTGGTAGAAGTCGATGACGTGGTACTCGTTGCCGACCTGACGCACGAACCAGATGGCCGTGGAGTCGCCGACACCGATGTCCCAGAAAGTCATCACCGGCAGGTGGCTGTTGTCTGGCAGCGTGCCAATGCGCTGAGCGGCATACAGCTTGATGAACTGCTGGGCGTAGTAAGCGCCCTCGATCGACTGCTGGAAGGCTTCGGCCGGGATCGACGGGTATTCCCGCTTCATGTCGTCGCCGAGAGTCTTCTCCTTGGCCGCGTACCAGGCGCGCTGGCCCGGGTTCGTGTCGATGCCGTGTTTCGCGAACAACTCGTTAAAGTAGTCGGTCAGGCGCTGCGGGATGATCGCTTCGGTTGGATCGAGCCAATAGGCCTTGTTCTTCCACCAACTGAAAAAAAAGAACTTCCAGTCCAGCTTGCCGAGCGGCGTACCGGACAGGAGTTGCTTCTCGGCCGTCTGCGAGTAATCGAAGAAGTAGCCGGCCCGACCCTCTGCCGTCGATTCAATTGTGACAAAACAGTCGGTGGCCACCGCCTCAAAGGCACCGGTGACGATCTCGCGCGCCTTGTGCGGGAACTTGGCGCAGATCTTCCCGAACTCGGAGACGTGCAGGTAACGCAGTGTGCCGCCCCGGAACGAGGTGCTGACGTAGAGCGATCCGCCTTTGCTGAACACAAGCTCACCAGCAGCATCGTTAGAAGCAGGATTGGCAGCGCGGATCTCTTTCGGCAGGTTGTCGTAGGCGTATTTAACCTTTTCCCGGAACAGGCGCTTGGCATCGTTCAGGGTGTGGGCAATCAGCGCGCACTTGGCCGACTCGAACAGAGCGGCGTCGAGCTGGATGATGCAGCACTCAGTGGTGAAGCCGAGCTGCCGAGCCTTCAGGATGATGTTGCGGGTGTGCATCCCGTCGAAGTATTCGATCTGCTCGTCCGTCATCCGGAAGCGGGTTTTCTTACCCTGCTTGTCGGTGATGAAGTAGAGATTGTTGAGCCTCCAACGCTTGTCCCGGAGCAGCTTCATGTGCTCGGGCTTCATGTCAGGCGTCCTTCGATAGTTCATCCATCATCGCGGCCAGGGTGTCGACTGTCTTGTCGCCCTCTTCCGTGTCGAGGTTGTAGGCCTGGCGTTCGCCCTTAATCACTTTCAGTTGAGCGTCGACACCTGCGTTGAGTGAGCGGGAGAAGTCGCCGATGTTTGCCTCGTTGACCGTCATGGCCTGAAGCGCGGCGCTGAGCTTGTTCGCAATGCCTCGCCACTGAGCTAGATCAACCCGGTGCGCGAGCACTACAGAGGCAGCCTTGTCGGAAGCTTCCTCAATAATCTGTTCTTCGGTTACCAGCGGATCGTCTTGGTAACTTTCCGTGGTAACCGCGTTGGTAACCTTTCGCTTGGCTGCGGCTCTGACCTTATCCGTCAGGTCGCGCACCCAGCCTTCCTTCTTCGCTCGCTTGGCAATCGCTACGTGAGAGATATTGCTTTCTTCGGCGATTGCGCGAACTGAAAGCGAACCGGCCCGGTAGGCTCGTTCGATCGCCTCCCAGTCGGGTTGCTTGGTTTTCATGGGAATCCTTATTAATCTGGCTGACCCAGCAGCACATCAACCTTCATTTCACTAATTTAGCATTGGTCTATGGTTAGTCGGCCAACCAAAGCGAACAGGACGCTCGGATGATCGATCGAATAACTGAGGGATTGGTAATGCAGGCAGCCAGGGATTGGGCGGCACGAAGGGACAAAAGCGATGCGACTGCCGTAGCTAACGCGAGCGAAACAATGGCCGCGCTTAAGGGCAAACTCAGCAAAGCGGATTACGACCAAGCACTGATAAAGCTTTATCGTGAGTACGAGGAGTCGTGAAGCCCGCGTCCTCAGGTCTACGTCATTCTGGGATGCACCTCAGCACTCCAGTGTCGCGACACGTTTGCTTGGTCGCGAACCGTGTCGCGACCTACTTGCTCTGACTGCGCTTGATCTGCGCGTCCACCTGGTCGGCACAAGTGTCGAGCAGCTCAATGGCTCGATCCTTCAGCGCCCACACATCCCCGTTGAGTCGCAGATCCGTGTCATCGGTATCTATCCGCTCGCATGAGATCAGCTCAGGCGCTTCAATTCTTACCGCCCTTGCCTGGGTTACCACTGCTGGCTTTCCCGCGCAGGCCGTCAGGAAGAGGCTGAGCAGCCCAATCACGAACAGGCTTGCTGTTGCGCTTGAGTTCTTCAAAATTCTTCTCCGCCTTTTTGGCTTTGGCTTGGCTGGCCTGCAACCGCTTGTTCAGGTCTTTCTGGTAATCGGCGTTTCGCTGAGCTTCAGCGCGTAGCGTGGTGATCGTGGCCTGGCTTTCGAGGTTGGCGGCGAGAGCGTCATCCTTGCTCTTGGTCTCGATCTTCATCTCGTCGCGCAGGGCGATTACCCGGTACTGCTGAATCCCGACGAGCAGGACGGCGACCAGCGCAATGATGATTGCTGCAGCGAAGGCCTTCATGCGGCATCCGCCTTGCGACCGAGGAAGCGGGTCACCAGCTCGCGAATGGCTGTCACGCCGAGGAACCCAATAGTCCCTCCGGCAGCAACCGACAGACTGGGCGGCCAGGTCATCCACTCGATCAGGCTGGACGCAACGAGGCTCAGCGATCCACAGATCAGCGATTCGAAAAGAATCCGACGCTTACTGGTTTCCTTCGCGTCGTACATCACGCGAAGCAACGATACGGTGATGGCCATGATTGCGCCCTGCCAGAGCGGATTGCTCAACGCCAGCCAGATCTTGGCCCAGGTGTCTGGCTTATCAGGCATGGTAGGCATCCGAGTTGCCTCCCCCATGGGGAGATTGATAAATCCGGCGTCCGCTGCACTCCCAGCGCGGAGCAATGGGTTTGGGGAGCCGAAAACGAAAAGGCCTCGATCAATGCCGAGGCTTCAATAGGCCCTCAATGAGAACCTTTGAATTGGTTGCGAGGGATGGATTCGAACCATCGACCTTCGGGATATGAGCCCGACGAGCTGACCGCTGCTCTACCACGCAAAAATCAGGGGGACGACTACAGGTTCTTTTTGTGGATGCGCCAGCCCATGGCGACACCAGGATGCAGGTATTCGCCGGTCTGCGGATGGCGCGAAAAGTTTGTCTCGCCAACCTGTCGCGCAACTGCTTCCCAGGCCGTACGGGCGCGCTCCAGCGTGTTGATTCTGGTCTTCAGCTTCATGCGCACCTACCGGCAGTAGAATTAAGGCAATAAAAAACCCGGCGCTGTGGCCGGGTTTGTTTGTCTCTTGCATCACCTACATGCGCGAGTACGACAGGATGGGTGAATAATGGCTCATTGGCTCAGCCATCGTCAAGCGACTTCTGATATCACAAGGCCTTCCTGCTCAAGGATGTGCTGAGCCTCGACCAGAGCCAAGTCAACACTGCTCTCCAGCGCCTTGCGAATGTCACGCCTCCACCGCTCCTGGGTCTTAATCGGATGCGGTTCGTTTGACCAGTTATCCATCTCGTACCAGCCGGCCGGCAGGACGTTCGTTGAGCGCTTCCCGTCCACGCCCGGCAGCCGAGGTAACGCCCACGTAACCACGGCACAGTGAAGGAACCGCTCCGGCGCCGGTGAGCGCATCACACGGGTCAATTCTGCAATTGCCGCATGCTTGCGCTCTGTGTGTGTGGAGAACTTCGCCACCAGGGCGCGCCAGTGCTCGGCAGACAGCGCCTTATGCAGGCGCCCGAACACCCAGCAGTCCTGGAGAAACGCAGCCTCCTTGCCGACGATCTCCCCCTTCTGCTTGGCGCACTGCACCTTTGGCTCAAAGTCGCAGCCGCCTGCGGAATTGATGGTTTCGGCGGCGAGCGCCCGGACTACTGCGGATACCACATTGCGATAAGTCATGCCGCTCTCCCCTTCAGCTCTCTTGTTTTTGCCCGGTAGTCGGCGGTCATCGCCTTCAATTCTTCGATGGTGTACTTCTTGGCCTCATGAGGGCCCTCAAGCCATTCAACCGCCTCCACGCCAATCTTCTTGATCAGGCCCGGTCGATAACCCAGCAGGTTTCCGGACTTCCCCATGTTGCAGTTGCGATTGCACTGAAGGTTTACGTTGAGCGGTTCAAAGCGGAGCTCTGGGGCGGCTGCAGTCGTCCTGTAGTGGCCAGCGCAGTACTGAACGTCAGCCGTGGTCCCGCAGCTAATGCAGGGCTGTCCTGCGTCACGGGCACGTATCCAAGCGTTGAATGCCTGCTGCGTGTCCTTGAGGTGATCCGCCCTGCTCTTCAGCTTCTCCTTGCGCACCTGGATCTCGCGGCGACCGAGCTGGGCAATCGCCTTACTGGCTCTCTCGCTGTTCGCCGGCGCCATGGCCAGCGCGCACTTCGGACTGCATACCGCCTGCCCTAGGCGCTGCGGCGGAAAACTGATGCCGCACGCTGGGTTCTTGCACTTCTTCGGCTTCGGCGCCTTCTTCTCCTTGATGGCTACGCGCATGGCTCGGCCTCCTTGGCTTTCTGCTGCTCAGGGGTGAAGTGCCCGCGCAGGGGCATCAAATTACGCGTGGGGATTTCGACCTCTTGCATAGGGCCTATGCCCAATTGATCCTGCATCTTTTTCGAGGGCAGGAGCGGGTCATTCAAGCTGCGCACCAACCACATATCGTGCAGGTTGGAATTAAGAAAATACTTCCCTTGAATCTTGATCCCGTCGGGTATGCCAACGTGGCGAAGCAGTTCGACCGTCCTGAAGTTGTTTTTATCGCTGAGCCCAACTGTCAGAGCCAGGTCGCCCGGCTTGAAGTTATGGCTCATAGCGCTTTCCTCGCTGCCCGTTCTACTTCGGCTTTCCGGTCGCGACGTTTGCGCTCGAAGTCTTGTACCGAACGCTTGCGGCGGTGATCGAGTACTGTGCCAATGACCAGGGCCAAGGCGATCAGGACTCCGTAAATGTCTGCGTAATCCATCAGTACCTACCTCCCCAGTTGTCCTTCTGCGTCCAGCGCACCTGGTGCTCGGCGCCGAAGCAATGAACCCACTCGATCAACTCGCCGCACTGCTTCACGGTGAGCTTGCTGGTGCGCTCGTAGATGACGTCGAAGCCGTGGCCGTCTACCGCCGGGATCATCTGCGGTTGATCGCCCGACTCGCGCAGCCAGGCGGCCGTCAGCAGACGCTTCCAGATCAGGACATCCCACTTCTTCCCGGCATGTTTGACCTGGGCGGCGATATCGGCGAGGGCCGCATGGAGCGCCTTGTTCTGCTCCCCGCTGCGGTCCACTTCGGTGATGGCCAGCTTCTTGGGTTTTGCGAGATCCAGGCCGGCGATGTAGCCAATTGCCTTGTTGCGGTCTGATTCGTTGCGGATCTGGAGGCTAGTCATGACTGCTCTCCCTGGCCCAGGGCGGCGTCGATGGCCTCATCAAAAGCCTTGGCGGCGCAGAAGCTGGAGCCGCTAGGGGATGGAAGCTGGACAACAAGGTGAAAACCTACAGAGGCGCGTACACGACAGGCGATATCTCGCGCTCGCCGATACCGCTCGGCATCCCTCAGCAGCGACGGTAGGTCGTAGCCCGGTAATCTGGCAGACCAGCCTTCCATATCCGGGAGCGGCTCAAGCGGAGCGTGTTGCTGGGCGTAATGCTCCACTACGCTGCGCAGCCAGGTGTTCTGCGACACAAGCTCGCTATGCTCGGCGCCGAACATTGGCCCCTGAATTACGCGGTAAGCGAGCCCAACCTTGCGATGCCAGTCCTTTAGTTTGCGATACCCCTGATCACTGTGCAGACCGTGCAGCTCAAGCTCTTCCAATGCATCAGAGACTTCAGGCAGGAGCTTCTGAAGATCGGCAGTTGCGCGCAGCCCCTCAACCTCAGCCTTCAGCTCAGCATTCACCTGCTCGTAGGCTTCGTAGCCGGTCTTGAGGCCGGCGATTTCGGCGCGGAGCTGGTCGCGCTCGATCTCTACGCCGAGCATCAAACGACCGCGAGCTTCTAGAAGCTCGATCAGGTGGTCGTTGTGACCCTGCAAGTCTTTGGCATCACGCGTCTTGAGCGGATAACCACTGCGCACCAGATCGCGTATTTTTCCGATGTTTTCTGCCGAGAGATTCATGGCGCCACCTCGAATGCAGCACACGGGCCCTCATGACCGGACACGCGACTGCACTCCCATCCCTCTGGCGGAACGTCACACATTGGGGTGACGTGCAGCCCAGCATCGCTGATAGACATCGCCAGATCCTTGTTGTAAACGGTGAAACGCTTGCCTTTGGCGTCGACTACCCGCCATGCGGTTGCTGAAACGACGCCGGCAGGAAGTCGCGCGGCCTGCCATGCAAGCCAGCAGTACTGAATCGTGGTGCTGTGGTACTCGCCGTCAGCAAACTTGCTCATGCGCTGGTTCGGGTATTCGCTGAGAACCCATGCTTCGTACTCTTCACGCATTTTTTCGCTGATGTCAGTCATGGAGGGTGTCCTCATGCTCAAAGTCGGCAAGGTGGTCAAGGAACTCTTCTTGCTCCTTGACTTGCTTTTTCAGCAGCGCCGCGTGGGAGGCTTTCCAAGCCCACCATGCGAAGTGGAGGGTGCTGGTGCTGTAGGTGTCGTCACGGCGGCTCAGGTACACCGCCAGCACGGGCTCTTTAGCTTCCAAAGCAACAGCGGTCTCAAACTCATCACGCATCTTGTCGGTCATGTCCGCTGCTCCGCTGCTTCTGCGATCAATGCCATGCGCTCCAGGCGCTCGGTGGCTTGCGTGGCCAAGTTCAGGTGGTCCGCCTCATCAACAACCGGGACACACACAAAAAGGATTCCGAGCTTGACCATCTTGTTTGCCAGCTCAATGGCTTGGCGTAGCTGTGCTGGGTTTGCTCGTTTCATCACTTGCGCTCCTGAATCATTCGGTCGACACAGGCCACCCAAGCGGATGAGCCACGCTCATTGGTTTTGGCGCAGATGTTGGCCGGCGATGAAGATGGCGCGAGCAGGTATGCGAAAAACGCGAAAAAGCCCAAAAACAGAAATGCGTAACCTGCCCCTTGCATGGCCGGCCAGAACAGTCGGTGAATCCTCATCAGAAGCCCTCCTTGCCGCGCGGTGCTTCGCGCTTGATGTTCATTTTTGCCAGCAGCAGTGCGCGGGCTGACTTGCCGTCTGCCGGGATGCCTTGCTGGAGGATTCGTGCCTGGGCTTGTTGGTCGGCCAGCTCGTTGGCGAGGTCGAAGGCGGTCTTCTGGCTGTCGTGACCGATGCCGGTCAGGATCTTGCCGTCGAGTGGTTGGCCGGCTTGGGCGCGGCGCAGGATCACCTCGTAGTTGCGGCCGAATCTGGCACGCAGGCCCTTGTCTTCCTGCTTTGCTGCGCGCAGGTCGAACAGGCCAGTTGCTTCCGATGCGAGCTTCACCGCGTCATGGCTGTAGGTGCCCATCAGCGCTTCGAGCCACGCATCAGCCGGCGCAGGCATGCCGAAGTCTTCAGGGCTGGGCACGCACATGGCGATGAACTCACCAACGCTCGGCGCGAAAGGCTTCTTGAGCTTGCGGCACTTCTGGATACCGAACTCGATCTGTTCCAGCGTGCGAATGTCTTCGTCGGCAAACTCTTTGATCCACTCGGCCTTGGCGGCGTCCAGCGCTTCAGTGGACGGCCACGCTTGGCGCCAAGCCGGGAAGATCCCGCGCAGGCGGCGGAACAGGTCGTTCACAACGTCGACCGTCTGAGTCGTCACGTGGAGTGGTTGAGCCTGCGTGGCCGGCGGCAGGTTCCCCATGGTCGCCATCAGTTGGTTGGCTGGCTTCATGGGCTCACCACAAGGCCTTCGGCCCAGGCATTGCTGTCGAAGTCAGGCTCAGTAGATGGGCGCCGATCAGGAAAGCGGTGAACGTTGCTGGCAGTGGCTTTGTCGCGCTTCACCCACTTCACCAGCAGGCTGACCCAAGACGCTTCTGTCTCGATGCGGCCGGACGCCGAGTAGTGGCAGACGAACGCAGCGGTGGCTTCATCGGTGAACGTGTCAACAGGGATTGCCATGCGGAAGGCGTAGGCCTTCAAGGTCTTGTGATCAGGCTTCCAGTCGAGGGTCATTTCCCGTGGCGAGTTTGGGTCGACAGGGACTTCGGGCTCCGCGCGTAGTGTGTTGTGTTCTTCAGGTATCAGTGAATCAGGTATCAGGGCGTTATCTAACGGATATTCCCCGTTAACTAACGGTGGCTTAACGTTATTTTGTGATGTTTTAACGTTAATTTGCTTTTTGGTGCCAGTGACGACCCCGTTTGGCTTTCGATCATGAATGGTCAGAAAGCCATGCTTATCAGGGAGCGAGCTGTCTTTTTCGGTGCCATGCGGACGTTGGTGCTTCTTGAATGCCGGGATCTCGATAATGGATTGATCCAGCACCTGGTAACGCTCGATGAAGCCGTGTGCACTCAGTGCGCCAAGTCCTACCGATACGTCATAGGTGTCGCAGGGGAACAACTCCATCTTGATGCGCTTCGGGCGATCCTCAAGGCGTCCTTCCCTGTCAGCCAAGCACCACAGGCCAATGAAAAGCAGGCGGTCGAATGCCGGTAACTCAGCGATCACCTCATTGCTGAACAGGCCTGGTTTTATATTCCGTGCACGGGCCATCACGCGGCCTCCTTGGTCTTTACGGGCCGGTATGCGTCAAGAGCACGCAAGGCGGTGTGGTGACGGCGCTGAGCGTTGTACTCGGCCTTCTTTGCCGCACGAACGCGCCGGAACTGCGCCTCGGTGAAATCCATCACAGGGAGGAAGGCCTCGTTGTATGGGTCGAACTTCCCGTCAGGTCGGCCATGGGCTCGGAAGTAGGTGTCGTACAGCGAGCGCAGTTCAGCCTTGAGGGCCTTTTTAGTGTTCTGCGCCTGGTAGTGTTCAAGCGCGGTCTGTGCGGCCCGCCCGATCAATTGCTGGTAGGTTTTATCGGCCATGGTCAGAACTCCAGGCGCTTAATTTCGGAAAGAAGAGCCCGGCTGTGACGCTGGATATAAATCTGGCTGAGCTTCTGCTTGCGGGATTCGAAGTCCATGCCAACGTCGATCAGGGAGGCATTGACGCGCTGAAGGTGCTCAATGCAGCGGATCTCGCAGGGCGTGAGGTGGTCGCGGATCGAATCGGTGGGGCTGATGCAGTGCGCCGCCCGGTACGCCTTGGAAGGCATGCCCAGGGCGATGCGGTTGATCAGGTCGAACTCATTGCTGAAGTGGTAGTGCTTGACGTCTTTACCTGCAGAGAGGCGCCCGTGCTTGATCGCGTCAGTTAGGGCTGGAGCCTCAAGACGAGCCCTCTCCCTGGCCTGCTTTCCTTCGACAAGCTGAATGTGGCCGATGACGACAGCGTCGAAGGTGCGGATCACTTGCAAGTGGAATTTGGCGCTCACCCACATTGCGTAGGCATAAACCAGCTCCTTCATAACGAAGGTGCCACCATTTCGGCCCTCAATCGTAACTACCGGGATTCCGGTAGTTTCCAGTTCAGCCACTAGCTCTGCTGTTTGCTGGATCGCGAGCCAGTAACCTGGTGCGTGACGCTTCTCTTTTCCGGCAGCCTTGTGCAGGTCATTCAGGCAATAACGCCCATCGAGATCCTGCTTAATTTTCACGCCGCCAAGAGCAAGCGACGTGGGTCGCGACACGTTTTGCGATACGCGAAATTGTGTCGCGGATTGGTTTGAGTTGACGACTGATTGGGGAATGGGCATTATTCGCTCCAGAACTGATTTGTAAGTGCTGCACAAAAAGCCACCCTTGCCCGGTGGCTTTTTTGTGCGTCCGATTTACTGCTTGGTTGTTTCATTGGCAGTTCCTCATGAGTCCCTGAGGGGCTTATCAGCCCTTCCGTCCTATGGAAGCGACGTTGCTCCGGCTCTTTGGTGGCCGGGTCATTCGATCCAGCGCCCGGTTCATGATTGTTGCGGCCATCTCTTCTGGCGTTACCCCGTTGCGTCTGGCTAATAGCTCCAGATCAGCGAGTCCCTGCCAGTCGAGCTGGATTTCCAGCGGCTTTCTTTCAGGCACAGGGCCTCCTCGGCTACTTCAGGCCACGTCTGTTTTCGCGTTAAGCTCTTCCATCATTTGGTTCAGCCCGCGCTCCAGGATTTCGCGAGCGAGCACAGCTTTTTGAGTCCGCTGAAAGCGGGCCATCGCTGTCGGCAGGTCGTCAGCCGCCTCGTCCAGGCGAACCTTGGTCGGCTTGTCGTGGAGGTGGTCAGGTTCGAAGTACGACATCTGTGGTTCCTTGTGTGGTTGGAAGTGGTTAGGCAGCTTGTTGAGGAATGCTCGGGCGAAGATCGCGCGCCTTGATCGCACCGTTGGTGACGATCTCCGCTCGCATAGCGACCTCAGCAGCGCAACCGTGTAGGCCGCGCACCCAGCCGCTAACGGTTCCCTGCTTCACGCCGAGAGCCGCCGCCGTAGCGTTTTGCGAGCCGAAATGCTCGACCAGCTTTTCAAAGGGATTGTTCATGATTCTCCGCCCATATAAAGGGATGCCTTTATCTTATGGCAAAGGTATACCTTTTTGCAACTTCAAAGGACAACCTTTAAATTCCATGCCCATGGAACTAAAAGATCGCCTCAAATACGCACGCAAAAAAGCCGGACTCACTCAGGTTGAGCTCGCCGAGCGCGCCGGCCTTAAACAAGCATCGATTTCCGAGATTGAGCGAGGGCTTACGCGATCCAGCGGGCACCTGGTCAAACTCGCGCAGATATGTGGTGTTAATCCGGTCTGGCTCTCAGAAGGAACTCAGTTCCCAAACGATCAGTGGAATATCACGGTCGGCACGAAGCAGCCCATGCTGGAAATGACAGACGCGGATATCGTTCTAGAATCAAACATGGAGCTATTGGGCGAGCTTTCCGGCTGGGATGATGGCGACCCCCTGGAGGAGGATGATTGCGAGGTTCCTTATTATGCCGAGGTCGAATTTTCTGGCGGAGCTGGAATGACTGAGGTGGTAGAGATATCAAACCGCAAACTGCGATTCAGTAACGCAACGCTACGTGCTGCTGGAGTGGATTGTAAAAGTGCAGCATGTGCGCGGGTCAAAGGCAAAAGCATGGAGCGCCTTATACTGGACGGCGCCGCTATTGGGTTCGACACCCAAGACATAGCCATCATTGACGGCGAGATATACGCCTTCAATCATGGCGGAATGCTTCGGGTTAAATACCTCCATCGGCTGCCGGCTGGCGCTGTCAGGATTCGCAGCGAAAACTCTGAGGAGTATCCTGATGAGGTTATGAGCGCTGAGCAGTTCAGGGACGAAGTCAGGATGCTTGGCCGCGTCTTTTGGTGGTCAACAGTCCGCCGCTCTCCCAAGCGGAAGTAAGCTACCCGCAAAAAACGCCCGCCTTCGAGCGGGTATTTTTTTGCCTTTAAAAAAATAAAGGTAAACCTGTTGACTCACAATAAAGGCTACCCTATATTTCACCCATCGCAGCGACACACAGCCACTGCGAAGGGCCTCAACAGACCCGCCGCTCTTTAACAACCAGCGCCATGAACGACTACCCGGCCAGTCCGGTTAGGTCACTCCCGGCTCCATCGGTGGGAGGTCAGTAAACCGATGAACAAAACCGCACTTGCCTCTACCGGCGACCGGCGATCCGACAGGCCCGAAAGCCTGCCCACGCGCAGCCCACTGCGACGGCGGACGAGGTGTTGACCGAACTGAGTGAATGACCTGGTAAGCGGGTGCGGAGAAAACAGATTTCACTGGCTGGCCTTGGCGACAGGGCCAGACGGGAAATCAACCGCCCAGTTGGGCACAACAGCAGGTGACAGGCATGGACATCAAAACCCTTGAAGCGCTGGGCGTGAGCGCAACCGATCTTTCCGAGCGCATCGTGGAGCAGGCGGTACACGCCCTTCTCTACTCCACCAGCTACGGAGAGGACGACGAGGAAAGCACACAGGCGTCCCGTTTCAAGCAGCAGATTGAAAAGCGTGTGAAGGATGCGGTCGACCAGAAGATCGATGCAATGTTTGCTGAGCACGTTCTGCCGCGCGTTGGCGAAATCATCGAATCGGCCGATATGCGCAAAACCAGTCATTACGGCGAACCGAAGGGCGAGCCCATGACCTTCAAGGAGTACATCGCCAGTCGCGCCGAGGTGTACATGAGCGAGAAGGTCGACTACCACGGCCAGTCGAAAGACGAATCGAAGGACAGCTATAACTGGCGCGAATCAGGCCCGCGTCTCACCGTTCTGATGAAGCTCTACATCAAGGACACGCTCGAGAAGAGCGCGAAGTCGGCGATCAGCGACGTGAACAAGGTGATCGCCAAAAACATCGAGCAGGCTGCCAAGGATGCGATTACGTCCTGCGCCGCCTCCCTCAAGGTTGCAGCGACTCTCTGACAACCAGCGCCACGACAGCCCTGTCGTTAACTGCCCGATCCTCTCTATGAGAGCGCATCGGTCTGCACTCAGCGTTACTGCCATAACGTGGCTGGCAGGCCGCCCATAAGTAGCTTGGGTTGAGTGCAGACCGATGCGGACGAAACTGCGGCCTATAACCGCCCACCTGTATACCCAAGGAAACCGTGGGCAACGGAACCAGCCAGAGCTTTACGGCCAACCTATCAAGACTGATGTGCGCCGGCCAGTTGACACGACCACATGGGTGCCGCCATCGCGGATAAGCCTGTTTGAATCGACGATCTGGTGAGTGATCTGGCAGCAGATGAAAGCGGACGTGGCCCTGGATCATCGGAAGCTGGGGCGATCTTCAAGTAGACGTAGCGGCCTTATTCGGCCATCTGCAACGTCGGGAATCGCTGCGTCAGTTCGACGCTAAAGCACAGGCAGCGTGACAGCCGGGAAAGACCGGCACCCACCTACCCCGACACAAGTCGCATGCACTCCCCTCCGCGCCCAAAGGCAACCAGCGGAGCGGATGAGTGCATCCGAGTTTTGTTGGATCAATCAACAAGTGGAGAAAGTCATGAATTTTCAGCCGCCAGATCCCGAGCGCTTCGGGTCGTGCTTGACGTGCAACAGCCTGATCGAAGAGTCGGAACAGTCCGGCGGTGTTTGCTTCGAGTGCCAATCCTCAAATTTCGGTAAAGAGCCCGCATTCCCTGTAGGCGCAAACGAATACGGCGGACACGGTACCTGCTTCGGAATCACGGCTCGCGACTACTTCGCGGCCAAGGCCATGCAGGCAATGATTTCAACCGCCGCTGCGCCATGCCTCTTCGGTCTTGATGGCGTTGAGACCCATACCGCTGGCGCCGCTTACGCAATGGCCGACGCCATGCTCGCCGCCCGTTCCGCCTAACCCCAAACACTGGAGGTCGCCATGAGCGGCTGGATCAACTGCGATGAGCAGATGCCAATGCCGGATCAACTGGTCGCGGTTTGGCGCAATTGGGGCGAAGGCTTCGGCTACTACCTCGATTCAATTACCGAAGGTTGTTGGTACGACGTCGAGGAGTGGTGTCAGCACGCTGATTGTGTCGGCCATCCGGTACGACCGCCAGTGACAACCCATTGGGCGCCTCTTCCCACCCCGCCAACCGAATAACGCCGCTCTGGAGGCAACCATGAACGCAGCACTGAAGATTTGTCAGGCCATGCACGACGCGCAGTTGCCTCCGATGGTGAGCGAGAGCGCGCAGGAAGTGGCTCGGGCTGAGTGGCTGTACAACTCGGTCGAGCAGTTGGTGCGATTCGGCTGCGACGTCTCGTTCCAGCGCCGCATGCGGCCTGCTCAGGGCGTCACGCTGGCCCAGTTCGCTCTGGCAGTTGATGAGCATGCAAACGATCGGCTTGCTGGCTGCGAGGTCACCACGGCTTCGCTGGGGTACCTGCTGATCGCCGCCGAGCGCGGACACGCTGACAAGGTCGCTGCCGCCGGACTGCTCGGTCCCAGCGATCACCCACTGGGCAAGCTCGGCGAAATTGCGGAGGGCCTACTTCGCCCCCTTATCGATGACGCGCTGATCGCCCAAGCCGAGGACGACAAGTTATGAGTAATCAGGTAGCACTGGCCCGGCTGGGCCTTGAAATCGCGAAGATGCGCAAGTCGTGCACTCCGGTGCCTGATCGCACCTTCGTCATGGGCATGATCGAAATGGCCGAGTTTGCCCAGATCATCGACACCCGCACTGCCAACCGTTATCGCGATGCGCTGGACGCTAAGTTCGTCGAGCGCAACGCGCATCTGAAAGGAGTTTCGGCATGACCACCGCACCGGTTAAAACGCTTCTTGATGAGCAACTGGAGGAGATCGAGCGCAGCCTCGCGGTTATCGGCGCCGGCGTCCCTCGCGAGCTTCCTGTTTCTGCGCTCCCTGCTCCGCTGGTTGCAGCCATCAAACAAGGACGGATCGCAGTGAGGGCTCGTCCATGAAAATCATGTTCTGGTGTCTTGCCGCTGGCCTGTTGGTCGTTCTGGCTGCCTACAGCGCGGCCCGCGACTCATCTGGCGTGTGCCAGGTGCCGCGCTCCACCACCTACCACGTGTTCCGATGACCAGTCTTCAGCGGGCGCGCCGTACCCTGATTCGGCGAGGCTCGTTTCGAGTCATCGCGCTTTACACCTTCCTGATGCTGCTCAGCGCCCTCGCCGACCGCATCACCTCCTGACTTTCAACTTCAAGCGCTGCGCACGTCGCGGCAAGGATTCCTCGTGTCCGCACAACAGCAAGTCATCAAGATCGACGACATCAGCGAAGAAAACGCGCCGGCCATTTACGTCGCCGGTGGTCTTGGCCAGTTCTTCGACGCGGTTGCCGCTGAGGTCACTGCCGAGGTTCCAGACCTGACTACTCGCAAAGGCCGCGAGCGCATCGCCTCTCTGGCGGCAAAGGTCAGCAAGTCGAAAACTGCCGTGGAAAAGCCCGGCCGCGACTACCTCAAGCGCCTGAAGGAAATGCCGAAGGTCGTCGAGGCTGAGCTGCGTGAGTTCGTCAACAAGATGGATGCGTTGCGTGACGCCACTCGCCAGCCTCTGACGGACTGGGAGCAGGCCGAGATTACCCGGACAGATGCCCATGTCGACGCGATCCAGCGCATCAAGGATCTGGCCATCTTCGAAGCGGCGCCAACGTCCGGCCACTTGGCCAACATCATCGCCGACCTCGAGCTGCTCGAAATCGGCGATAGCTGGGAAGAGTTTTTGGCCGAAGCCGCTCAGGTGAAAGACCAGACCCTGATCAAGTTGCGCACCCTGCACGCCGAGCGAGCGCGCTACGAGGCTGAACAGGCCGAACTGATCCGTTTGCGCGCCGAAGCCGAAGCACAGGCGCAGCGCGATCGGGACGCACAGATCGCCCGGGAAGCTGAAGAGCGTACCCGCCGCGAAGCTGAACAACGCGCCCAAGCTGAGCGAGACGCCGCCACCCGCCGCGAGCAGGAGTTGCTTGATCAGGCTGCCGCTGCGCAGCGCGCCTCCGAACAAGCCGCCCGCGACGCAGAAGCTCAGGCTGAACGCCAGCGCCTCCAGCTTGAGCAGCAGGCCGAGCAAGCTCGACTGGCGGCGGAACAGGCAGAAGCGAACCGCATCGCTGCCGAGCAACGTGCCGAACAGGAACGCCAAGCCGCCGCGAAACGTGCCGAACAGGCAGCAGAGCAAGCGCGCGCCGACGAGCGCCGCCGCGCCGATGCAGCGGCGGCCGAAATCCTCCGCCAGCAGGAAGCCCGCGAGGCTGATCTTGAACACAAAAAGCAGATCAATCGCGCCGCTCTGGAAGCCTTCATCGCCGGCGGCATGACCGAGGAATGCGCCAAGCAGGCAATCACCCTGATCGCCCAGCGCAAGATCCCCGCCATTTCAATCAGCTACTGAGGTCGCTATGTCTACCGAAATCATCATGCCGGAGCAGCGCCGGCAAGCCGTCGTGCCGATCTCGACGGACAACAGCATCATGGCGGTCATCAGCCGCGCCGCCGCCGATCCGGCCTGCGATATCAACAAGCTTGAGCGCTTGATGGAAATGCATGAACGAATGCAGGCGCAGAGCGCGAAACAGATCTACGACGAAGCGCTTGCTCAAATGCAGGAAGAAATGCCGGTCATTGGTGAGCGCGGCGGGATCAAGGATAAAAATGGACGCATACAAAGCACCTACGCACTTTGGGAGGACGTTAACGAGATGATCAAGCCGGTGATGGCCAAGCATGGGTTCGCCATCACCTTCCGCACTCCTCGCAATGAGCGCGGCATCGAAGTGGAAGGCGTGCTCAGTCATCGAGCCGGGCACCGCGAATCCACCTCGATTGTTTTGCCGGTAGATGCTACCGGCAGCAAGAACGGTGTTCAGGCCGTGGCTTCCAGCGTCAGCTACGGCAAACGCTATACCGCCGGGCTGCTGCTGAACATCACGACAACTGGCGAGGATGACGACGGCAACGGGCCGGCAGCCCAAATCACGCCCCGAGTAACTTCGGCCCAAGCCACACAGCTGGCCACACTTCTGGAAAAGTGCAGCGACAAGGCCAAGGAAGCTTTCAAGAAGATCCACGGCGCCCCAGCCTCGGTTGAGAAAGCGATATTTGATCAGGTGCTGGGCATGCTCACCAAGTCGGCAGCGCAAAACGCCGCCGCTCAGGAGAATACAAATGCAGATAATCACTGAGGTTCAGCAGGGTTCGCAGGAATGGCTGGCTCTGCGCTTGGGCATCGTCACCTGCTCTGAGCTGGAATGCCTGCTGGTCAACGGCAAAGGCGAAGCAGGTTTCGGCGCCGGGGCCTTCACCTACATGAACACGCTAATCGGCGAGCGCATTACCGGCGAGGCTGCCGACCCTTTCCAAGGGAATCGACACACCGAGCGAGGCCATGAACTGGAAGGTGTAGCCCGCAAGCTCTATGAGCAGCGCGAAGAGGTCGAAACCAACCAGGTGGCGATCATCCTCAACCACGGCGCCGGCTACTCGCCCGATTCGCTTGTCGGGCCTACAGGTCTGACGGAAATCAAAACCAAACTGCCGAAGTTTCAGGTGGAAGTGATTCTGTCCGGCGAGATTCCGAAGGAACACGTCGCACAGTGCCAAGGCGGACTTTGGGTCTCGGAGCGCGAGTGGATCGACTTCGTTTGCTACTGGCCGGGGATGCCGTTGTTCATCAAGCGCGCCTACCGCGACGAAGCAATGATCCGCAAGCTCTCGGAGCGGGTGAAAACCTTCTACGAGATCCTCGAGGATCGCATGAACTTGGTTTTGGGGATCGCAGCATGATCAGCAACCACCTCAGCATGGTCGAAGCCCTTCGGCCAAAATCCAACGAACTGGCGGCACAGGTCGAAAAATACCTGGCCGCCGGCGGAAAGATCGACGAAGCAGAGCCCATCGGCTACAAGCCCAAGCCGATCAGCTACAGCACCCAGATGCCGCCAGCGCCGAAGCCATTCGTTCGGCGTCGTGCGCCTGCCCCGCCTCAACCGCTGTCAGCTCAAGACATTCGCCATCAGGAGCGCATGCAGCAGCTCGAACGGATTCGCGAAATGGCTCCGACGCACACGCAGGCTGAGATTGTTGAGGCGCTCGGCATCAGCCGCCGCACGCTCTACAACATCGCCCAGACCCACGACCTGACGTTCAAGGGTGCAGCTCGCGGCCGCCTGACCGGCAAAGACCGGGAGGAGCATCTGGAGGCCCGCGACGCGAAGTTCGCCGAGCGGATCCGGGCATTCCTTGAACTGGGCATCACTCGCCGGCAAGTGTGTGGACGCCTCGGCATCGCCAACAAAACACTCGAGCGGATTCTCGCCAATCACGGCATCGATTATCCGAAGGCGCGTCGCGGCTGTACTTCATGCGCCGCATAGCTCGAACCCAACAACGCAAACGACAGACCTGGCTGGACTTGCCGGCCAGCGGAATTGAAGAGGTAGGCCATGGCCAAGAGCAACGCGCAATTGCAGAAGGACAAGCGAGCCAAGGAGAAAGCGCTGCTCGATCGGATCGGCGCCGAGAAGCGATCGCTGATTGTTTCGAAGGCGCTTGATGATGTTCTTCAGGTTCTCGGTGAGCGCCACGGCTTCGAAGAGCGGCAGGAGACCGTGTCGACGCTCTTGATCAACCTCGCGAAGGCAACAGTGTATGAGTCCGGCAAGTACGCCGAAATGTCTCGACCTGAAATAGTTATCACTGAAAAGCAGTCGCGACAGCTCACAGCTTTTTCTAAACGTGAGGCCGCCCATCATGTCGAATAGCAAACCTATTACCCAGATTGAAGCCGAAACACTGCGCCTAATTCAGATATTCATTCAGAAGAACGGCTACTCGCCCACCATCGCCGAACTGGCAGAGTCTGCCGGTGTTTTCAACAACGCTATGTGCGAACGAATCGCGCGCCTGCATCACAAAGGCGCGATCACCAAGACGCCGCGCATCGCTCGAAGCATTCGCCTGGCTTAACCAACACCTCATTTCTACGAATCACGCCAGCCGGCGAGGATCCCCTATGAATATTTACCGGCACACGTTCGCGGCCGTCTGCCCTGCCGATAGCGAAACGATCATCTACCGACTGGAGATCCGGTCGCTGGTGATGATCCACGTCGAACACATCAAGACCGCTACCGCGCTGATCAAGAAAGGCTGGCACGAACAAATCGCAGACCGCCTGGCTGAAACCTTTGGCGGCGATCAAACAATCATCGCCACGCACCAGGGTGTTGAGATCGAAACAGTTAGGATCAGCGGATGATTGCGTACCACGGCACGCCGGTCGGCGGCACTCGGCAGGACGGCGCTCGCTTCCTCGCCGGGCGGCATGCGTTGGTGCCTTTCCCTCGACAGGACGACATTGGCATTGTCGCCGACGTTTGCCAGTCGTTCGTCTTCGACAATGGCGCCTTCTCGATCTGGAACAAAGGTGGAACCCTCGATGTAGACGGCTACACCCGCTGGGTTGAAAAGTGGCACCGGCACCCGGGCTTTGACTGGGCGCTGATCCCAGACGTGATCGATGGTGACGAGGAGGCGAACGATACATTGCTTGCAGCCTGGCCCAAGGAGTTGCGCGGTGTGCCGGTCTGGCACCTGCACGAGTCGCTTGAACGTCTTCAACGCTTGGCTGCTGTCTGGTCGACCGTAGCAATTGGCAGTTCTGGCCAATGGTCCAGTCCGGGCACCAACCCATGGTGGACGCGCATCGGCGCGGCGATGGACGCCATCTGTGACGACTACGGCCGGCCAACGTGCCGACTCCACGGGCTGCGCATGCTTGACCCTGCGATCTTCCAGCTATTGCCACTGGCCTCTGCCGATTCCACGAACGCCGCAGTGAACGGCGGAAGCATCAGCCGTTTCGGAATGTACGCGCCGCCCACCGCCGGACAACGTGCGAACGTAATCGCCGACCGCATCGAGTCGCACAACAGTTCCCCAATCTGGCAGCGGGAAAGACAAGTTGAGTTGGCGTTCTAATTGTCGTGGTTATTGTCCTTTGAGCCTGGCAAGAACGGCCGTGTGGTTATTCCCAGACTTCATTGCCGCCCAGAGTTCAAAAAGCTGCGTTTGGTTTGAAAGTATCCACGCTTTGATCTCGCGATCGTACTTCGCCGGCAAACTACCGACTAAACGTTCACCGGTGTCGACAGCGTAGCTAGCTGCATGAATTTTAGTTCCGTAATCAATATGAACGTGGGCACGGCCATGGTGGTCGGCTTCCATTCTAATTCCGAGGTCTAGAAGCTTTTTCAGTAAAAGCTCCGTAAACCCGGGTCGACTCGAACCACTGCTAAGCATGTCGATAACAGCCAACCTTTCCTGCAACTTTTTTGCTTGATCTTCCATGAACACCTTCGATGAATGATAACCGCGGTTGTTTTGCGGGCGATCTTACATCCCAAGAGCAAAGTTAATCCACCCTCCACCGCCCGGGCATGCCCCGGCATAGGAAGCCCCATGCCCAAAAAAAACAAGATCGCTGCTCCGGCACCGAGCCTGGCAACCGGTCATCACCTCGATGCCGCGACTTGGGCCGACTTCGTTCAGCGTCTGCGCCATGACTGCAAAGGCAAGCGAGTTCACGATCATTGCACTGCCGATGCAATTTTCATTGTTGAGGCCCGCCGCATCGTGGGCGGGCTGGACATGGAATACACCGACAAGCGCCTGGTCTATTGGGATAGCGGTGAGTCGGTGGCCTACTCGATCAAGGAGTATTGGGACGGTCTGTCCAGCTATCAGAAAAGCCAGCTCAATAAAAAGATGCAGGACTGGTCTGAATGCCAGTTCATGAAAGCCGGCGAGTCGGATCAGTGGTATGTGTTGGGCGAACTGGAAGACCACACCGTCACTGGCTGGGACGATCGCTGGGAATACGTCAACGCCCACTTCACCCATGCCGCTGCCGAAGCCTTCATCCAGCGCAAGAAGCATGACTACCAAGAAGGGATGCGGGTCTACGTCGAATCGCAGTATTACGCCTGGGAGTTCAACGCCATCAAGGAGGCGATCCTCGACGGCACGCTGACTTACACGCCGAAGGAGGCAGCATGATCAATCTCTTCTGGCGTCTGATCGCCAAGTTGCTGGCCCTTCCGGCAATCGCCGGCTGGCTGATCGGCCGCGCAAAGCTCACCCCGTACCAGCACATCATGTCTGCCGACGGCACCGAGATGTACATGGGCCGCTGGTGGCTGTTCAACCCGTACAGCCGGGAGACCCACAAGCCGGCGCTGTGGTGGTGCCCGTGGTCGTTCCGCGTGCACCACATCATGCGGCCGGATGAAGACCGAGATCTGCACGACCATCCATGGAACGCCCGGACGATCATCCTGCGCGGTTGGTACACGGAAGAGCGTCTCGAGCCTGCGAGCCACGTCGACATGCTGGCACCTGCGCCTCTTCTATGGTTGGAAGAGTTGGACGACCTCTTCAAATTGTCGATGAGAACTCGGAGCCCAGGCGACACCGCCCCGCCTCAACCACGGCGAATACCACCGCATCGACCAGGTATCCCCCGGCGGCGTCGTCACACTCTTCATCACCAGCAAGTGGCGCGGTGACTGGGGATTCCTCGTAAACGGCGTGAAGGTGCCTTGGCGCACTTACACCGGTACCGACAATTGAAAGAGGCATTCGAAGTGAGCAATCAAGACCAAAAGTCCACCCGACTCGGAACCATGGTTTTCACTATCGCCAACGAGCTGGTCAACCACTACAGCAAGAAGCTTGACCGCGAGGTGATTGATGAAATCACCAGCAACCTGACGCTGGAGATGTGCCAAGGCCCTACAGCGTGGGCATTCAGCGGCAAAGATCAGCCGGGCACTTGCCTGCAACCACAACCTGATGTGGTGGTGGCCGTCGAGTTCGACCGGGTCACCGCCGAACGTGACGCCCTGCAGCTGCGCCTGAACGCAGCGGATCAGCGGATTGATGAGCTGGAGCGGGACAAGCACCGACTGGATGCGCTGGAATCGAATTGCTGGGACGTCCGCTTCGACAGCAGCCCCAATGGCGATTCCGGCGACAGCAGCATCAACATCGAGATCGTCGGCCACTGGATGGATAAGCCGTACGAGCGCGTGATCGGTGAAAACTACAACGAGAACCTGCGCGCTGCGATTGACCAAGCGATGACGGCGCCGGCCTATCCGCCTGCGCGCCCTGAATATCCAGAACCAGAGTCCGCCAAGGATGATGACTGGCATATGAACCCTTGCAAGCAAGGTCACCGCGATGTCGGTGCGGCCGGAGGTGTCGCCGCGTGCAACCAGTGCGACGAGAAGATCGAAGCCGCATCCACGCAGGAGGCTTTCGAGCGCTGGAACGCGACACACCCAGTCATCGAATCAGCCGAAGCCCGATAAGAGTACATCTGTACTCCACCCGCAAAAATCCTCCCTCCCCCTTCAAAATCAGCCGCTATAGCGGCAAGGACGAGTGTTGCCGTGAGCATCATCGACGACGTAATGACCGACAAAATCACCCTGCATGGCCTTGGGTTCGTGCAGGTTCAACTGCAGGGCAATCAGCGCCTGCACGTTTGGCACCCAGACCTGCCGCGCCGGGCCTGCTTCGAGCACTCGTCGATCCACGATCACCGCTTCAACTTCACTTCGCGGGTGATCGTCGGTACCCAGTTCAACCATGAGTTCGAACTCGTTTGCCACGATGCCGGCGAATTCATGCTCTACCTGCATGAGGGAGCACGGACACCTGGCGGCGGCAGACCATGGACACCAGACGGTCGCGCAGATCTAGTGCATGTCGGGACGCTCGGAATACCGGCTGGCAACGATTACAACACTCAGGCATATGCATACCACCGCACTACACCCGGCGGTGACGGCCGCGTAGCGACGATCATGGCCAAGCGAGGTGAGTACCCGGCGGGCGCTCATTCCACTTGCCGAGTTGGTATTCAGCCAGACACGGACTTCGACCGATTTCAATGGTCACCAGCACAGCTCTGGGAAATTGTGGCGGATGTGTTGCTCGGCCAGAAGGTGGCGGCATGATCCTCGCCCCGCTCTACATGACCTACCTCATCTACAAGGGGCCGTGGCGATGAAGCCCGCCTCACCAGTCGCCTCAGGGGAGAAAACGTGTACGCAACTGGCGAGGCGAACCAATAGACCTTAGTACACCTGCTGAGGCTTCTTTTGCCCTTCATCTGATTCCCACAACCAAAACAGCCTGCCGGTGTACGGCGGGCGAGGTATTCGCGCATGTTCAAAACCATCAAAGCGTGGTGGCACCGTAATGTTTTCCGGGCGAACCCATGGCACGACAAGTTCGTGCTGCTGAACTTCATTGATCTGTACTACAAAGGCCAGCGCGACAGCGTCCTGGGTATCACGCTGAACTCCGGCGATCAGGGCGACTACCCGGGCAACAAGCTGGTACTCCAGATTTGGAAGTACTCAGCCTGGATCAAGATCCCCAACATTATCAAGCCGTGGGCTGAGCAGCACACCTTCACCAGCCTGAGCCCTGAAGCGGAAGCCAAGCGAATTGCAGAGCATGGGCACCTTCATTACTACGAATACCACTCTCGCCAGTTCGGCTTCCACCTAACCACTCACGGGATCCATACCAACTTCGGCCCGAGCACTTGGGATTCCAAGACCACAAAGTCTCGCTATCACTCGTTCCCATGGCGCGAGTTCGATCTGGTGCGCCATGTCATCTGCGACGCCTCGGGCATCGAACACACCGAAAAGGGAAATGGTGTCAGCCTCGACTACAAGGAAAGGTCAGCTATCAAGGACGCCATGCCGCGCTACGTCTTCCTGCTTCAGGACTACGACGGCGAGGACATCCGGGCCTATTGCTACATGGAGAAGCGCGTATACCGCGTAGGCACTGGCTGGGTGAAGAAGTATTTCGGCGCGCTGCGACCCACTCGAACGTTCGTCCAGCTTGAAATCTCGTTCGATGGCGAGACCGGCCCCGAGAAAGGGTCGTGGAAAGGCGGAACGATCGGCACAGGTAGCCGGGCAGAGAAGGGCGATAAGCACGACGCCCAGTTCCTGATCGAGAAATATTGCGCCGGAACGCATCGCGCCAAAGGCTCCCAATACCAGATGACCTTGGTGCGCCGCGAGCCAGACGCACCCTACACCAACGAGACTTATCGAAAGGCTTCGGCCGAGCGTCGCGGCGAAACTTACGCCCCACTCGCATAACCCATCACCACCTTCTGCCGCCACGCGCGGCATGGAGCATCATAATGAGCAAAGTCACCCTGGATGAATGGGCGGCGGCCGAGTTCAAGACGCCGCCCAGCCCCAACACGCTCCGCAAATGGGCGCGTGAAGGCCGGATTGCGCCGGCGCCGGTGAAGCACGGGCGGAGCTACTATGTAGAATCCCACGCCCATTATCAGGAACCTGATCAGCAGCCGATCCGCATTGTCGGCGGCAGCCTGATCAGCAGAATAGAGAGAGCACGCAATGGCGCCCAGGCCGCGTAACACAGGGTCAAAGGATCTTCCCCCGAATCTCTACCGCAAGACTGACGCCCGCAACGGCGTCACTTATTACACCTACCGCGACCCGATCAGTGGTCGCGTGTTTGGTCTGGGCAAAGACAAGGAGGCCGCCATTCGCGAGGCTGTTGCCGCCAACCACGCAGACACCATCAAGCCAACACTGACCGAACGCATCAGCACCCCAGCGCCAGCACCGGGCAAGCTGTTCTCGCAATGGCTTGATGAATACCGCGAGCTTTTCGCCGAGCGCAAGCTATCCGCTAGCAGCAACAAAAACGTTCGCATGCGGATCAACCGCCTGGAGATTGAATTCGGCTCAAAGGGAATCAAGGAAATCACAACGATGGATGTGGCCGATTACCTGACAGGTATGGCCAAAGAGGGGAAAGCGCAGATGGCCCGGGCGATGCGCTCGCTGTTGCGAGACGTATTCGCCGAAGCTCAGGCGAGAGGATGGGCGGACAGCAACCCGGTCGAAGTGACCAAAGCGGCGCGGGTGAACATCAAGCGCGAGCGGCTGACGCTGGAACTGTGGAAGGCAATTTATGCGGAAGCGACGAAACCGTGGCTTCGCCGGGCGATGGAGTTAGCGGTGCTCACTGGCCAGCGCCGCGATGATATCGCCTCGATCCTATTCAAGGACGTGCACGACGGCTTCCTACACGTCGTCCAATCGAAGACTGGCGCGCGACTCCGAATCAGCACTGCACTTCGCCTGGAGTCAGTCGGGCTTGATCTCGCCACCGTCATCAAACAATGCCGCGATCGCGTTCTGTCACAACACCTGGTGCATCATGCGCAAGCGTCGGGCCGGGCGAAGGCTGGCCAGCCTGTCGTGCTGGACACACTCAGCTCGGCATTTGCCGAGGCCCGGGACAAAGCCGGCGCCAAGCTGGGGATAACTTTTGGCCGGCAACCGCCGAGCTTCCACGAACAGCGATCGCTCGCCGCGCGCCTCCACGAAGACGAAGGTCGCGATGCGCAGAAACTGCTCGGTCACCGTTCGGCCGCAATGACCGACCTCTATCGAGACAGTCGAGGCGCAGAGTGGATCGACGTGGCATAATCCACGGCTGAATTTTTGGGCGATATTGGGGAAGTTTTGGGGAGGATTTTATGCCCAATGAAATCAAGCACTTAAAGCTTTACGGCATCAAAGCCTGCGACACCATGAAAAAGGCGCGCACCTGGCTTGATGAGCACGCTGTCAGCTACGACTTTCACGATTACAAAAGCGCCGGCATCGACCGTGAGCACCTGACCCAATGGTGTGACGAGCACGGCTGGCAAACGGTGTTGAACCGCGCAGGCACGACCTTTCGCAAACTCGACGACGAACGCAAAGCCGATCTCGACCAATCGAAAGCCATCGAACTGATGCTCGCTCAACCCTCGATGATCAAGCGCCCGGTGCTCGATCTCGGTGACCGAACCCTGATTGGCTTCAAGCCAGATATCTACGCGGCCGCTCTGAAGTAAGCAGCCCGTCACTCTTTGTAGAGGTGTATTTACATGTCCAATTCCCTGTTCAGCATCGCCTTTGGTGTCGGCACTCAGAACCGTCAAGGCGCGTGGCTGGAAGTGTTCTACGCCCAGCCACTGCTCAACCCTTCGGCCGAACTGGTCGCTGCCGTGGCGCCAATCCTCGGTTACACCGAAGGCAACCAGGCCATCACCTTCACCACCGCTCAGGCTGCGCAACTGGCTGAAGCTGTGAAAGGCATCGACGCCGTGCAAGGCAAGCTGCTGACCCGTCTGGCCGAGAGCCACAAGCCGCTGGTCGCCACTTTGCTGGCCGAAGATGCACAGCTGACTTCGACGCCTGAGGCTTACCTCAAGCTGCACCTGCTGTCGCACCGTCTGGTCAAGCCGCACGGCGTGAGCCTGGCCGGCATCTTCCCGCTGCTGCCGAACGTTGCCTGGACCAGCCAGGGCGCGATCGACCTGAGCGAACTGACCGAAATGCAACTGGAAGCCCGTCTGCGCGGCGAGCTGCTGGAAGTGTTCTCGGTGGACAAGTTCCCGAAAATGACCGACTACGTGGTTCCGGCCGGCGTGCGTATCGCTGACGCGGCACGTCTGCGTCTGGGCGCTTACGTCGGCGAAGGCACCACCGTGATGCACGAAGGTTTCATCAACTTCAACGCCGGCACCGAAGGCCCGGGCATGATCGAAGGCCGCGTTTCCGCTGGCGTATTCGTCGGCAAGGGTTCAGATCTGGGCGGCGGTTGCTCGACCATGGGCACCCTGTCGGGCGGCGGCAACATCGTGATCAAGGTTGGCGAAGGCTGCCTGATCGGCGCCAACGCCGGTATCGGTATTCCATTGGGCGACCGCAACACTGTTGAGTCGGGCCTGTACGTGACCGCCGGCACCAAGGTGGCGCTGCTCGACGAAAACAACAACCTGGTTAAGGTTGTGAAGGCGCGTGAGCTGGCCGGTCAGGCTGACCTGCTGTTCCGTCGCAATTCGGAAACCGGCGCTGTGGAATGCAAAACCCACAAATCGGCGATCGAACTGAACGAAGCGCTGCACGCTCACAACTAAGCAGCCTCATCCGACTTCTGTAGGAGCAAAGCTTGCTCGCGAAGGCGTCCTTGAGGCCGCCAAAAGCTTCGCGAGCAAGCTCGGCTCCTACAGGGGGCGGTGTACACCCGCCCAAGTTCACAGGGCTGAACAGATGATGATTCCCTCCCCCTGGCGTGCCGATTTCCCGGCCATCGCCGCGCTGCAACGGCAAGACCAGACCTATCTGGACAACGCCGCCACCACGCAAAAACCCAAAGCCCTGCTCGACGCGCTGACGCATTACTACGCCAATGGCGCGGCCAATGTGCACCGTGCGCAACACCTGCCCGGCGCTCACGCGACGCAGGCGTTCGAGGACAGTCGGCTCAAGGTTGCGCAATGGCTGAATGCCGGAGACAGCGGGCAGATCATCTTTACCCACGGCGCCACCAGTGCGCTGAATCTCCTGGCTTATGGCCTGGAACATCTTTTCCACCCGGGCGATGAAATTGTCATCAGCGCCCTGGAGCATCACGCCAATCTGCTGCCGTGGCAGCAACTGGCGCAACGGCGCAATCTGAAACTGGTGATTCTGCCGCTGGATGCTGACGGTTTGATTGACCTCGCGGCTGCCGTGCATTTGATTGGCCCGCGTACACGCTTGCTGGCGGTCAGTCAGTTGTCCAACGTGCTCGGCGCATGGCAGCCATTGCCGGCGCTGCTGGGCATGGCCAAGGCGCAAAAGGCGTTGACCGTGGTCGATGGCGCGCAAGGCGTAGTGCATGGTCGGCATGACGTACAGGCGCTGGGTTGCGACTTCTACGTGTTTTCCAGCCACAAGCTGTATGGGCCGGATGGTTTGGGCGTTCTGTTCGGGCGCAATGCTGCGCTTGAACAACTGAAGCCTTGGCAGTTTGGCGGCGAAATGGTGCTGGAAGCCAACTACCACGACGCGCGCTTCCGCCCTGCTCCGCTGGGTTTTGAAGCGGGCACACCGCCGATTGCCAGTGTGATCGGCCTAGGTGCGACGCTGGATTATCTGGCCGGGCTCGATCAGGACGCAGTGTCGGCCCACGAAGCGGCGCTGCATGACTATCTGCTGCGTGGCCTCGCTGCTCGTAATGGCATTCGTTTGTTGGGCAAGCCGCAATTGGCGCTGGCGAGTTTTGTCGTTGAAGGTGTGCATAACGCTGATCTGGCGCACTTGCTGACAGAACAGGGTATTGCCGTGCGCGCCGGACATCACTGCGCGATGCCGTTGCTGAAAAGTTTCGAGCTGGCCGGGGCGATTCGCGTGTCGCTGGCGTTGTACAACGATTCGGAGGATCTGGAGCGTTTCTTTGAAGCGCTGGATCAGGCGCTGGAGATGTTGCGATGAGCTTGCCGGTCGAAGCCGCCGAAGCGCTGCAGACTTTTCAGAATGCCGCTGGCTGGGAACAGCGGGCGCGGTTGTTGATGCAGTTTGGTGATCGTCTGCCGCCGCTTGGCGATGCCGACAAGTGCGAGGCCAACCGGGTGCATGGTTGTGAGAGTCAGGTATGGCTGGTTGGGGAATTGCGTGATGGTCACTGGCAATTCAGCGCCAGCAGCGATGCGCGGATGATTCGCGGGTTGGTGGCGCTGCTGCTGTTGCGGGTTAACGGCTTGTCTGCCGCTGAGTTGCAGCAAGTTGATCTGCCGGACTGGTTCAATCAGCTCGGCCTTTCGCGTCAGCTATCGCCCTCGCGCAGCAATGGCCTGAATGCCGTGCTCCAGCGAATGAATGAGTTGGCCGGTTAATCCTGTGGCGAGGGGATTTATCCCCGATGGGGTGCGAAGCGGCCCCAACTCCGACACATGCGGACAGCCTGACGCTCCGAGGAAGCAGATCTTGGGGGCGCTTCGCACCCCATCGGGGATAAATCCCCTCGCCACAAGGTTTGCTAGCTAATCGGTTTGACCCGCTCCGCCGGGCGCCGAACGCCCGCCACAATCTTGTCCACAGCTTTGGTCGCCGCAACCATCCCGAACGTCGCCGTGACCATCATCACCGCACCAAAGCCACCCGCGCAGTCCAGCTTCACGCCGTCACCGACAAAACTCTTTTGCAAACAAATGCTGCCATCCGGCTTCGGATAGCGCAGTTGCTCGGTAGAAAACACACACGGCACGCTGTAATGCCGGGTCACGGTGCGCGAAAAGCCATAATCACGACGCAACGTCGAACGCACTTTCGAGGCCAACGGGTCATTGAACGTGCGGTTGAGGTCACACACCTGTATCAGCGTCGGATCAATCTGCCCGCCCGCGCCGCCGGTGGTGATGATCTGAATCTTGCGGCGTTTGCACCAGGCAATCAGCGCAGCTTTGGCGTTGACCGCGTCTATGCAGTCGATCACGCAGTCGATGTTCGGCGTGATGTATTCGGCCATGGTCTCGCGGGTGACGAAGTCCGCCACCGCATGCACGGTGCAATCCGGGTTGATCCCGCGCAGACGCTCGGCCATCACCTCGACCTTGGGTTTGCCGACGGTGCTGTCCAGCGCGTGCAACTGGCGGTTGGCGTTGCTGACGCAGACGTCATCGAGGTCGAACAGCGAAATCTCGCCGACGCCACAACGGGCCATGGCTTCCGCCGCCCAGGAACCGACGCCACCGACGCCGACGATCGCCACGTGGGCCGCGCGCAAACGCGCCAGGCCTTCGATGCCATACAAACGGGCGATGCCTGCAAACCGCGGATCTTCTGTACTCATGACCATTACCCCAAAAACCGGCGCGCATTATAGGGCTACACAGCGACAAGTTTTAAGCTTCCAGCTACAAGTGTAAGAACTTAAGTCAAAGTCGGCTGCCCAATGTCGGGCATTTCCCTGTCAGATGTACGACTGGCGGACTGCCGGTGTAGGATGCGCGCCCTTTTGCAATAAGAAAGGCGCAACGCCAACCGACTCCTTCGTTCCACAGCCTTTGGAACCCGAAATAGCTATGTCATCGCGTAAATTTGGACTCAACCTGGTGGTGGTTCTGGCAATCGCTGCCCTGTTCACCGGTTTCTGGGCGCTGATCAATCGCCCGGTTTCCGCGCCGAACTGGCCGGAGCAGATCTCCGGTTTCTCCTATTCGCCGTTCCAGCAGGGACAATATCCGCAGAAGGATCAGTATCCGTCTGACGAAGAAATGCGCCGCGACCTGGAGATCATGAGCAAGCTGACGGACAACATCCGCATCTACTCAGTCGACGGTTCGTTGCAAGACATCCCGAAACTGGCTGAAGAATTCGGCCTGCGCGTGACGCTGGGGATCTGGATCAGCCCCGATCAGGAACGCAACGAACGGGAAATCACCCGCGCCATCGAACTGGCCAACACTTCGCGCAGCGTGGTTCGCGTGGTGGTCGGGAACGAAGCGATCTTCCGTAAGGAAATCACTGCGCAAGAGCTGAGCGTGTTGCTCGATCGTGTGCGCGCGGCGGTGAAAGTGCCGGTGACCACCTCCGAGCAATGGCACGTCTGGGAAGAACACCCGGAGCTGGCTAAGCACGTTGACCTGATCGCTGCGCACGTTCTGCCTTATTGGGAATTCATTCCGGTCGACAAGGCTGGGCAGTTCGTTTTCGACCGTGCCCGCGACCTGAAAAAACTGTTCCCGAAGAAACCGCTGCTGCTCTCCGAGGTCGGCTGGCCGAGCAACGGTCGCATGCGCGGTGGCGCCGATGCATCGCCGGCGGATCAAGCGATTTACCTGCGTACGCTGGTCAACAAGCTTAACCGCCAAGGCTTCAACTACTTCGTGATCGAAGCGTTTGACCAGCCGTGGAAGGCCAGCGACGAAGGTTCGGTCGGCGCGTACTGGGGCGTGTTCAACGCCGCGCGTCAGCAGAAATTCAACTTCGAAGGCCCGGTCGTCGCGATCCCGCAGTGGCGCGTATTGGCAATCGGTTCGGTGGTGCTGGCGCTGTTGTCGCTGACTTTGCTGATGATCGACGGTTCGGCCCTGCGTCAGCGTGGGCGGATCTTCCTGACCTTTATCGCCTTCCTTTGCGGTTCGGTGCTGGTCTGGATCGGTTACGACTACAGCCTGCAATACAGCACGTGGTTCAGTTTGACGGTCGGCTTCCTCTTGGCACTCGGTGCGCTAGGGGTGTTTATCGTGCTGCTTACCGAGGCGCATGAACTGGCCGAAGCGGTTTGGATTCACAAACGCCGGCGCGAATTCTTGCCGGTCGAGGGCGACTCCAACTACCGCCCGAAAGTCTCGATCCACGTGCCTTGCTACAACGAGCCGCCGGAGATGGTCAAACAGACCCTCGACGCCCTCGCCGCGCTGGATTATCCGGACTATGAAGTCCTGATCATCGACAACAACACCAAAGATCCGGCGGTGTGGGAACCGGTGCGTGACTACTGCGCAACCCTCGGCCCGCGCTTCAAGTTTTTCCACGTTTCGCCCCTGGCCGGTTTCAAGGGCGGCGCGCTGAACTACCTGATTCCGCACACCGCCAAGGACGCCGAAGTCATCGCCGTGATCGACTCCGATTACTGCGTGCACCCGAAATGGCTGAAGCACATGGTGCCGCACTTCGCCGACCCGAAAATCGCGGTGGTGCAGTCGCCGCAGGATTATCGCGACCAGAACGAAAGCACCTTCAAGAAGCTCTGCTACGCCGAATACAAAGGCTTCTTCCACATCGGCATGGTCACCCGTAACGACCGTGACGCGATCATTCAGCACGGCACCATGACCATGACTCGTCGTTCGGTGCTGGAAGAATTGGGTTGGGCTGACTGGTGCATCTGTGAAGACGCCGAACTCGGTCTGCGCGTGTTCGAAAAAGGCCTGTCGGCGGCGTATTACCACGACAGCTACGGCAAGGGTCTGATGCCGGATACGTTTATCGACTTCAAGAAACAGCGTTTCCGCTGGGCCTACGGCGCGATTCAAATCATCAAGCGCCACACCCGCAGCCTGCTGCGCGGCAAGGACACCGAACTGACACGCGGCCAGCGTTACCACTTCCTCGCGGGCTGGTTGCCGTGGGTGGCGGACGGGATGAACATCTTCTTCACCGTCGGCGCGCTGTTGTGGTCGGCGGCGATGATCATCGTGCCGCAGCGGGTCGATCCGCCGCTGCTGATCTTCGCAATCCCGCCGTTGGCGCTGTTCGTGTTCAAGGTCGGCAAGATCATCTTCCTCTACCGTCGCGCCGTCGGCGTGAACCTGAAAGATGCCTTCTGCGCGGCGCTGGCCGGGCTGGCGTTGTCGCACACCATCGCCAAAGCGGTGCTGTACGGCTTCTTCACCACCAGCATTCCGTTCTTCCGCACACCGAAAAACGCCGACAACCATGGTTTCTGGGTGGCGATTTCCGAAGCGCGGGAAGAGCTGTTCATCATGCTGCTTTTGTGGGGCGCGGCGCTGGGGATCTACCTGGTCAACGGCATCCCGAGCAACGACATGCGCTTCTGGGTGGTGATGTTGCTGGTGCAGTCGCTGCCGTATCTGGCGGCGCTGATCATGGCGTTCCTGTCGTCGCTGCCGAAACCTGCGGCCAAGGCTGAGCCTGCCGCCGCTTGATTGGTTGTTGCATAACGTCAAACGGCGGCCTTCGGGTCGCCGTTTTGCATTAGAATGGTCGCCTTTTTCAATGCCAACAAACTCGGTAGGAGCTGCCGCAGGCTGCGATCTTTTGATCTCGCTGTTGATTTCAAGAAACAAAATCAAAAGATCGCAGCCTGCGGC